>CALARE010000083.1 GCA_937888725.1 uncultured Alphaproteobacteria bacterium
AGTGGGCATATTCGTTTTTTTGAAGAAGCAAGTGGTTATGGGGATTTATATGTTTCCATTGGGTCGGATAAAACGGTGATGGAGCTTAAAAATAGGCCAACTCTTTATAATGAAAATGAACGGCTTTATATGGTTTCAGCCATCAAATTTGTGCATACTGCTTTTGTGGCGAGTGGGTCTGGCAAGCTCGATTTTGAAGAAGAAATCAAATCCATCAAACCTGATATTTTTTTTGTCAATAAAGATGGGCACAGTGCTGAAAAACAAGCCTTTATTGAAAGCCTCGGTATCAGATATGTCGTCAGTGACAGAATCCCAAAAGATTTGCTCCCTATTCGTTCAACAACAGCCATTCGAAATGAATTAAAAAAATAAGAAAATCCATATCACTAGCCTCTTGTGAAATAGATATATTCATTTCCCACCCTTTAAATATATTTCTTGAACAATTTTATATTTTTAGATAAACTATATTTATGTTTGGAGGCGGAATGAAAAAATATTTAATTACAGGTGTTTGTGGTTTTGTTGCTGAATATATGGTCAACTGTTTAAAAACACATGAGCCAGATTGTGATATTTTAGGACTTGCTCGTAAAGATAATCCTCCACAACTTGACATACATTACCAAAAGGTTGATTTAACTGAAAAAGACAGGGTTTTAAATATCGTATCAACCTATCAGCCAGATTATATTATCCATTTGGCTGCTATCAGCTCTGTTGCTCAAAGTTGGCAAACACCTGATATTTCTTTTTTAAACAATACAGCTGGCTTTTTAAATTTAGCCGAATCTGTTCGAGCAAACGGATTGAAAACAAGAATTTTAACAGTTGGTTCTTCTGAAGAATATGGTCGCTATCAAGTTGCTGTAAACGAGGATTTTAACCTATACCCTAAAAGCCCTTATTCTGTTGCAAAGGTGGCACAAGAATATCTATCAAAACTCTATGTTGATCAGTTTGATTTAGATATTGTTATGACCCGTTCGTTTAACCATATCGGTCCGAAACAAAATATTAAATTTGCTATACCATCATTTATAAATCAGTTGATTGCTATTTCTGAAGGGAAAAGTGAAAATATCATAAAAGTAGGCAACATTGAAGTTGTTCGTGATTTTATGGATGTCCGTGATACAGTAGAAGCTTACTGGCACATTTTGCATAAAGGCAAAAAAAGAGCCGTTTACAATGTCTGTTCTGGTAATGGTATTAAATTACGGGATATTATTGAAATTGCTGGCAAAGAATTAGGTGTTTCACCTAACATCATTGTGGATAAAGCAAAATTACGAGCTAATGAAATACCATATATTGTTGGTGATAATTTGCGTTTAAAAACAGAGTTGGGATGGGAACCGCTCTTTACATTAAACGATACAATTTCAGATATCATCAAATATATCAAAACAACACACAATTCTTTAGGGGATTAAAATGATAAAAGTCCTATTCGTTTGTCTTGGAAATATTTGTCGTTCACCGATGGCACATATGATGTTTTTGCACCTGATAGAGAAAAAAGGGATTTCTCACTTGTTCGAGGTGGAATCAGCTGGCACAGAAGAATATAACGCCATCTATAAAGAAGGGATTCATTATGGAACGAAAGAAATTTTTCGCCAAATGAAAATTCCTTATCAAGAACATATTTCTCGCCATTTTAAAAAAGCTGATTACAAATATTATGACTATATCCTCGCCATGGATTCACAAAACGTGAGGGATATCCTTTCTATCACAAATGGCGACCCTGATGGTAAAATCAAACGTTTGTTGGATTATACCCCTTCGCCACGAGATGTTAAAGACCCTTGGTATACGGGCAATTTTGATGAAACGTATTGGGATATTTATGAGGGATTACACTGTTTTTTTGAATCCCTAAATGTCAAAAAAGGAGATGAATAATGTTCAAATTTTTAGGAGTTATACTTATGTCAACACTGATTGCAACAAATGCCATAGCAGCAGGAGAAATTAAACTTCCCTTTCCTGATAAACTTGGCAAAAAAACGCTGATGCACGCCATTAATATGCGAAAATCAACAAAATCATATATCAATAAAGAAATTGATAATGTCACGCTGGGCACCATTTTATGGGCGGCTTATGGTGTAAATCGTTCAACAGGCGAACGCACCATTCCAACTGCGATGAATAAAAAAGATTTATCCGTTTATGTAACAAAAAAGAATGGCACTTTTAAATATGATGCAGATAATCATCAACTTATCCCTGTTTCAAAAGAAGATTTACGCCCCCTCTTTAACACACAAGATTATATGCAAAACGTCCCTGTTGTTTTAATCTATACTGGCTCAAAGGAAGATTATGCCTCCATGCATGCAGGGTCTGCTTATCAAAATGTGTCTCTTTTTGCAGTCGCCAATGAAATGGGTAGCGTTGTGAGAGGGTATTTTGACAAAGAGGCTGTTCATAAAGCCCTCAATTTGCCAGCTGAAGAACGTGTCATTATCTCTCAAGCTGTGGGATACACAGAATAAAAAAACTTTTCTATCAATACAAAAAAGAGCCACCCTTTTGGATGACTCTTTTTTTATCTCTGCACCGTTAATCGAGCGAAGAATACCAGTTATAAAAATCTTCAACCCCTTTATCCAATGGAATTTTTGGCTCCCACCCAAGGGCTTTGATTCTAGTTGCATCCATCATTTTGCGTGGCGTGCCATTTGGTTTGGACGTATCATATGAAATTTCACCTTCAAATCCAACCGTCCTTTTTACCAATTCAAACAAATCTTTGAGCAAAATATCGTCCCCTTTAGTGATATTCACATGCTCGCCAATTTCTTTATAATCCTTGTTTTGCATCAGATAAAAACAAGCATCTGCCAAATCGTCCGAACACATCATTTCACGATAAACAGAGCCATCGCCCCAAAGAACAACTTTATCACGATAAGCCCCAACTTCATTCAATGCTTTTTCAATGCTTTTATTGTCATCAAAATCAATGGTTGCATCAATTCCCCAACCCAATTTATAGCGTTTTAAATCCTTTTTAATTGCGTCAAAATCCCCTTTAGAGAGCAATTTTGCCAAGTGAAAACGACGCATAATCATAGGAAGTAAATGGGCTGTTTCCATATTAAAATTATCCCCAATTCCATATTGATTTGTCGGCATAACAGAGATAAAATTCGTCCCATATTGCTCATTATAATAACGACATAATTTAATAGCTGAAATTTTCGCCAACGCATACGCTTCATTCGTACTTTCAAGTGGCCCTGTGAGCAAGCAATCTTCAACCATTGGTTGCGGTGCAAGACGCGGGTAAATGCAAGAACTTCCCAAATTTAAAAGTTTTTTTACGCCAGTTATATATGCACTATGAATCACATTACAGGCTATCATTATATTTTGATAAATAAATTCGGCAGGGTACGTTTTGTTTGCCAAAATACCGCCCACTTTGGCAGCTGCCAAAAACACATACTCTGGTCTTTCCTTTTCAAAAAAGGCAAGCGTTTCAGCTTGATTTGTCAAATCAAGTTCATTGTGCGTTCTGGTAATAATATTTTTGAAACCTTCTTTTTGAAGACGTCTTAAAATCGCAGATCCTACCAACCCATTATGCCCTGCAACAAAAATTTTTGCATTCTTCTTCATGATTAATCCTCCGCCACAGGCACAATTTTATATCCATTGTCTTTTAACAATTTTTCACGTTTTGCAAGTTCAAAATCATTTTCAACCATTTCTTTGCAAAGATTTTCAAGACTTGTTTTGGGCTTCCATTTCAATAATTTTTTAGCTTTTGAGGCATCCCCTAACAAGACATCAACCTCCGCAGGACGGAAATATCTTGGGTCAATCTCGACAACAACTTTGCCAGTTTTTTTATCAATCCCTTTTTCATTCACCCCTTTGCCTTTAAATTCAATATCCATATCCAAGTGTTTGAAAGTCATTTTGACAAAATCTCTGATAGAGGTTGTTCTCCCCGTTGCTAAGACAAAATCATCTGGCTTTTCATGTTGTAAAATACGCCACATTCCTTCCACATAATCTCTAGCATGACCCCAGTCCCGTTTAGAGTTCAAATTACCCAAATAGAGCTTCTCTTGCAAACCAACTTTAATTCTAGCTGCTGCCATTGTGATTTTTCTAGTTACAAAAGTTTCCCCACGTCTAGGGCTTTCATGGTTGAACAAAATACCATTGGAGGCAAACATGCCAAAACTTTCACGATAATTCACCGTTATCCAATATCCATAAAGTTTTGCCACACCATAAGGGGAACGTGGATAAAATGGTGTTTTTTCATTTTGTATTTTTTCTTGAATTTTGCCATACAATTCAGAGGTTGAAGCTTGATAAAATCTCGTTTTCTTGTCCAGACCTGTTACACGCAAAGATTCAAGCAACCGTAATGTCCCCATTGCATTTGTATCCGCCGTGAATTCTGGACAATCCCATGACACTTTCACATGACTTTGTGCTGCCAAATTGTAAACTTCGTCTGGTTCAATTTTTTGAAGTAAGCTCACCAAATTAAGCGTATCAGTCATATCTCCATAATGCAAAAAGAATCTGGCATCGTCTTTATGAAAATCCTCATAAATATGATCAATACGAGCCGTGTTAAAAGAGGAGGAACGCCTTTTGATACCATGTACTTCATATCCTTTTGAAAGCAACAACTCTGCCAAATAAGAGCCATCTTGCCCTGTTACACCTGTAATTAAAGCCTTTTTTACCATTATATCTCCCTATTTACTTTTTAAAAAATCTTTCACAACATCTGGACCAGCAACTTGAACAACAGCTGCATTACCTAGTGCCAACACCTCTTGTGCAAGAGAATAATCATTCCCCCCCGCAAACGTCTTATCCCCAAAGAAAACGATTTTTAAATCAGGATACATTTGTCTCAAATGATGGGCGACTTGTTCTTTTCCCTTTCCCTTGGGCGTGATATCAATTGAAATCATCCCCCCTATTGAAAAATCATATTCTGAAAATTTTTTAGATAAAATATCTTTTATCCGCTCACGCTCATGCATTTTTTTATCAAATGCAAAATATTTTTCACGTTCACTATAAGGACAATCACGCCCTAAAACTGAAAAATTAATCATCCCATCTCTATGTTCAATATAATTGGGGAAAAGCTCATTTGGATAAGTTGTTGTCTGACGAAAAAGTTCAAGTTGCTCAATTAATTCTTGATTTTCTGGAAATTGATTTTTATAAATAAACTCCCCTTTTTTCCACAACACATTTCCCATTGAACAATATACACCTTCAAAAAGGTTAAGTACTTTTAACGGTACTTGCTCTGAGACTTTTTTAAAATCAGAGCCTGTTGCGATAAAACATTTTTTACCCTTAGCCCAAGAGGCAAAAAAATCAGCAAACCCCTTTGTCATTGGCAAACGTGGCGGGGTCAATGTTCCATCCAAATCAAAAACGCATATTGTCATTTTTCATTCCCTTTTTTATTTTTTCCAATCATTTAATATCCATGAAGAGCTGTTTGCTTTATTTTCACCCCCTACACCAAAGGCAAGAACAACACCCAATTCTTCACAAACAGGACCTTCTGGAATATTTGATTTTGTTCGATCTCCCCCATTTGCAAAAACAAGCACATCATTTGGATATTTTTCACGCACCTTGCGTATCCCATCTGAGGCAGAATTATCGCTATCATCAAATGCAATCACATCAATCACATTTTTAAGATACCCACAAACAGATGCTCTTGTTTTAAAAGACATAAAATTTTTACCTTTTTTACGACACAACCAATCATCTGAATTTAATAAAAGTATAACACCATCACTATTTTCAGCTGATGCTTTAATCATTTCAATATGACCTTCGTGGAGTGGATCAAACCCACCAGAAACAATATAATAAGTACTCATAATTCCCCTTTCAATATATAGGGATAATTATGCACCTCAATTAGGCAAAAATCAATAGCTATTTTGATTTTATATTACATTTTCTATTCAAACAAATATAAAAACTCTTTTCACCATTTTTATATTTTAAATCCAACAAAGCAATACCTTGTTCCATTTTCAAATCATAGGACCCCATAGCAATAGGCTCATCACGATATAAACACCCAAACCATTGCCAACCAACTTTATAAAATAGGTCCTTTGTATATGGAACAATCCATTCTTCCTTTCCTGGGTGATAGCAATTTTTAATACAAAACGCATGTTGTGCTAAAAATACCTTAGCATACATTTTATAATACCCATTGCAAAATTCAACATAGCTTGCACCCGCAGCATACAAATGTTCAGCTTTAGTTTCTGGTCCCCCAAAATCGAACATAAAAACATTGGCGGGATAAACAATATATTCCTCTTTCGATAAATTCATATCTTTAAATACACTATAAAATACATTTGGTGCAGAATAACCCCAACTAGCACCTTTTAAAGAAGCATAAAAATCCAACAGCTTTTTTAAATATTTATGCTTTGGTACAGCTGCAAAAATACCAGCTGATAATTCCGTCTCTGCTTGCCATGTTAGGATAAGAGGTTTTTTCAGCAATTCACCAAATGGTGCTCGAACAAACACATCCGTATCCATATAAATACCACCTTCTTCATATACCGCTTTTAACCTGCACCAATCAGACGCAAGTTGCCAATATTTTTGCTCAAACGATTCTTTTACCCAAGGATTTTCAGTGACATCACAATTTTTTTCATTCCAACGTTTTATTTCATAATCTGGCATATGCCTTTTCCACGATTCAATTGAGCGTTTTACGGTTTCAGGTTCTTCATCTTCCCCAAACCAAACATAATGAATCTTCTTAGGAATTTGCGTTTCTGCATACACTGAATTACATATACCCACAACGGCACATAGCACCAACAAACAGTTATATAGCTTTTTCACTATAACCTCTCTTTTTAAATATATCTTCAAGTTGTTCTTTTAATTTTTCAGGTTTTAAATTCAATTTTTTCAACGCATCAAAACCGACTTCAACAATTTCATATTGATTTGTTTTAGAATGATATATTGTCCATTCTGTTCCTGTTGGAGTACTTCTTTTGCCTTCATAACACAAAAAGAAATCAACACTATTTTGCATTTCATAATCATCAAAATGAAACAAAAATTCAGCTGACAGAATATCGCTTCCTGTTTCTTCTTTCAACTCACGTTTAACAGCTTGCAATGGCGTTTCACCATCTTCAATACCACCACCTGGCGTTACATAATAAATCTCTTTTTCTGGTTTAGTACGTTTGATAAGAACAATCTTTTTATCTTTTGTGATTAAAATAGCCCTCGCTGACCGACGCATCAATTCTTCCCCTCCATATCTGTCTTACCCTGCAAAAAATGAACACCCTGCTCTATCTTAATAATCTCATTCAACGTTAATGGATGTATTTTTTCATCAGACAAATCTAAAAAACACACATCAAGATGCTTTTCGGGTTCTTTATTTTTAAGAACCCCCGTGTATTTTTTCACTTCAAAGAAAAAAACAATATAATTTTCAATAGGCTCAACCATTTTAAATTCTAAGTCAGCCTCATCAACCAGAATATCCAATTCTTCATAAAGCTCTCGAACAGCCCCTTGAAGAATGGTTTCACCGTCCTCAATGTGACCACCAGGCAAAACATAGCCCCCATGATATAATGAGTATTTTTTCCGCTGTTGAAAAAGATATTTTTTCTCTTTTTTAATCAAAAAAACGGCTGATATTTTTTTTAATGTTTTTACCATAAAATGACCCTTTACCATATGGAAAGGTATAAAAAAAACATTTTTAAGTCAACAAAAAATTAAAGTGCATTTAAGATATTCTTTTTATCTTTCATATAAGTTTTTAAAAACATATTTGGGTTTTTAACATCCAAATTTTGCATTAATGAATCACAATTGTCAAACATTATCCAAAACGGTTCCTCTGTTGATAAACGTGGTGCATAAATATGTTGAATACCATTTGTTCCAACCAAAAATGATGTACACCTCTTTAAGTTGTTCGCAACTATATTTTTTAATTTAGGGCAATTTTCAAGACTGCGAACACCGATACCTTCTACCTGTGGGATATTTAATTGTTGCAAATTTTTCAAATGGCAAATGCTATTTTTACTGATACGGTCTAAACCTAAAATATCTAACTGTTGCAAGTTAACATTCTGCCGAATTGAAAAATCACCTAAATAATCGAGTTGATTAAATCTTAAATACATTAAATTAGGTAAATCACAAAAACAATGCGATTTTACTATTTTTAATTTTTCGAAAAATAACCCTCCCAAACGTGTGTCGTGACAAAAACAACCTCGACCGATTTCCTTTAAATTTGAAAAATCAACATCTGCCAACATGGGACATTTTGCAACGCATCTCTTTCCCATTGTTTCAACCTTGGGCAAATAAAGCCTTTTTAAATTTAGACAACATTGAAAACTATTCTCATAAACAGTCGTTACATTCGGAGCCTCAAACACTTCAACACTTTGATTATCTTTCAAAAAATTTTCACCCAAAGATTGAACAGTTGGCATATAAATTGCATAAATTTGATTATTCCGCTCCTTTAAAACAGGTACATTATTTATAAACAATGTTCGCTCATCTGTATTATCATTTTGAATTGCAATTGTTTTCCCTGTCATTTCCTTTTGAAGTGCTTTGATAAAAGAATATGTAAAACACCCCTTATTTAACAAGGTATTTTGCTCACAATCAATCAACAAACCACCAAAAAAGCTTTTTCCATTTTGTAATACGTGGGGAATATTTACACGCTGTAATAAGGGCATATTATCAAAACAATCTTCATACACCTTAGTTAGTTTAGGTAAATTGACATATTTTAATTTTGGACAATTTGAGATACTTGCATACTCTAAACACAAAGCTTCGGGTGCTGAAAATTCCTCCAAATCTGGCAAATTGATAACACCATGCATCACAATACGCCATAGAGTAGGTAAATACAATCCATTTAGAGCACCACCATTTAATTTTAAAATCGGAGTATCATTTGCAAATAAATATTTATCCCCATTTTTATTTTGAAGTTGCAATCTTTTCCCATAAATTTCTTCTTCAATTAAACGCATCAATGGTGTCGTTTCATCTGAAATTACATTGGTCAATGTTTTTTCTTTCAAATCTAAAATAAAATCATGAACCATAATTTGTGTATCACTATTCAAATGATGAATAACACCATCTTTATAATACCATGTATCACCAATATAAATATTTAGGTGTTCATAATGATATTTCAAAATTTGATTATCCGCATACAAATATCCTGCTGGCAAATCTTCTTCTTGTGATGAAAAATCAACATTAAAATATTTCTTCAATGCACTTGAAAGACCCCTAATAATATTATCAGGATTTGAATTAAACGTATTATCAGGATTTTCAACTTTATGATTATACCTATTCGTAATTTTAATATAACCACCTTTTTTTAATATCTGAATAGAAATAACAGAGGTACCATACTCATCTTGGCGTTCTGGGAATAAAAAATCCTCTCTTTTAATTTCGCTCACATTCTTTTTAATTGCATGAATTATATGATAATTTTTATATCTAGATGGGTCACAAAAGGTGCATAATTCTTCTTCAGGTTCAAAGTATGGCAAAATTGAGTTTTGCTCTAAAAAAGACGTTACCTCATAAGATTGGTACCCTGCTCTATCTAACAATTCAAAAGGGGATTCATCTGTATTTTCATCAACAACCTTAATGCGTTTTAATGATTCTAAAAATTTTAAAATCGGCAAAGGATTACGCCCCGCATATTTAACTATACGAGGAAAATTTGGTATCTCAAATAACCCATTATCAAAACGACGAATTTCTTGAGCAAAAGCTTCGCCGTTTTGTTTTTTTATGATATCATAAACAGATTTTTCCTTCATCACAAAAAACCCTTAACAAAAACACTAAATATTATAGCACAAAAATCAAAATATTACAACAAATAAAAAACATTGACAAAGATTTTACCTCAAATTACATCATTTTTATCTTTTAATACATATAACAATATGCTAGAATGCAAAAGATAATACGTTTTATAAGGAGTTAAAATGAAAAAAAGCACTCTTATGTTAGTTAGTTTTTTAATCACAACCCCTGCAGTTTCTGGCACATGGGACTTTAACGCTCATGGACTTGCTGGTGCTTATTATGGTTTTTCAAAAACAAAATATGAAAACAAGTATCCAGGTAGATTTGTAACAAGGACAGATGCCACATTACAAGCCAACTATCTTTTTGATAAAACAACAAAAATTGGTATTCATGCTTCCAGTGCCGTGATATATAAAGAAGATGACAAAGATAGAAGTGAAGGTGAATACCGTTTTTACCCCTATATTGTTAGCGAATCAGCTCTTGGTCTCCTTCAAATTGGATACACACAAAATGCCGCATATCAGCTTCATAAAGGTGCAACAGAAATCACTTTTTTAAAACTAGACGATTCAAATGCAACCTATTTTTTAAGCAATCCCAACTGGGGAAATGGATTTAAATCCACATATAGTTATACGCCCAAATCCACATCTATTATGACAGATGGAAGGGCTCCTAAAATTACATATATCACACCAAAGTGGAATGGTTTAAAATTGGGAGCATCTTATACCATTCATAACGCAAACCGTCGCGGAATGACAAGCCGTTATGCCGACTATGAAACAAATGAAGATGGCTATACATTTGCTGCTCAAAAAGAATGGAACTTATCTAAAAGAGCAAAACTCACCACCGCTATTGGGTATGGTGTTTTTAACTCAACAGATAAGGAAATTTCACTAAGCACTCGCTTTGAATATTGTCGTTTCAACATGGGGGCTGGATACAAAAAAGCCTATATTGACGGCAATAAAAACCCCATTTCCACAGCAAAAAAAAGCAACTATTTACCTGCCTATTTTGACAATTTTAGAGAATCTGAGGCTTGGAACATTAGTGCTGGGTACAAATGGGAAAAATTTAAAACAAATCTAGCTCTTTTACACACACAAGCACAAAACACAAGACATCAAGATACCCTTTTTATCTTTTCAAATGTGTATAATTTAACTAAAATGGTTGAACTCTATGGTGTTGCCACACATTTAAATGCACATAGCACAACACACCAAAAGGATAACAAAGGTGTTTCGTTTATTACTGGTATTGGGCTAAGATTTTAATATCAAAACACCATCGATTCAAACACGCATAAAAAAAAGACAACCTAACGTTGTCTTTTTTTTGCTTCAACACACATCTGTCTTTCAAGAGGTGTAAACTGCTGTAATCCTTTTGCAAGAGCGATACGAACGGTTGAATAATAAACCTCATTAGCCACTTTTGTTGGAGCGGGACACCCAGCATCTTTAAAGGCTTTATACAACAATGGCAAGTTGCATGCAATCTCTTCTGTTTTTTGATTTTCCGAAATAAATTCAATCAATTCCCCTGTTTCATAAACATCAGCAATATCACCTTTTAATAATGAAACTTTCCAAAAAGCAGGCTTTTTTGCATCAAGAGAAATATAATAATAAACATCATCCTTTTTAGCACATAAAGCTGTTTCATTCCCATCAACATCAGTTATAACAACTGGTGTAATACTTGAAAATTTAGCCAACTGTTTATCTCTTTGCTTTGCCTTGCGTTGCTCTTGAGCCTGATTGTTATGTCGTGTTACAATAACTTTGTTGTTTTGTAAATCATTCGCTGAAGTTTTTTTCACAACGAGTGACGGCATTTGACGAGCCTCTCGCAAATAGCGATCCTCCATTGCCTGAACAATCGTTTGAAAAACACCTTTATCCGCATATTTTTTCAACAATTTAAAAAGATATGCAATTTCATCATGTGTCATATGTTCTTTTTTAGCGTCATCATTTTGATACGCTTTATAATAATAACTTACATCAGGTTTAGCAGATACACGAAAATAAAAAAAAGGCGTTTGTCCATAAACTTCAGCAGTTTTTGTATCAAAAAATGCTACAAAATTTGTTTTTTCACTATTCATACAGACTCCTATCAAAGAAAATTTTGTGCATTATAACATAAAAAAATAATTTCGTCAACATTTTTAAATATTATTACACAATTGTTTTCTTGACTATTCATCATAAAAAGAATAAAACAAATATTATAAATAAAATGAGGTGACAAATGAAAAAAGTTTTACTATACACTGATGGTGCTTGCTCTGGAAATCCTGGTGCTGGTGGCTGGGGCGTCCTACTTGTTTATGGTGATGTAGAAAAATCATTTTCAGGCGGTGCCAAACAAACCACAAATAACCAAATGGAACTAACCGCCGTTATAGAGGGTTTAAATAAACTTAAAGAACCATGCCATGTGCATATTTTTACAGATAGCAAATATGTCTTAGAAGGTGCGACAAAATGGATTTTTGGATGGAAAAAAAACAATTGGAAAAAAGCCGATAAAAAACCCGTTCTTAATCAAGAACTATGGATTAAATTAGATGAAGCCCTAAAAAATCACACGGTTGAATGGACATGGGTTAAAGGACACGCTGGGCACCCCCAAAATGAGCTTGTTGATAAATTAGCTTGCGAACAACGAGATACGTATAATGCCCTTAATCAAGAATAAAAAAAATTAATGTTCCCCATCTTTTCCTGCTACAAATTGCTTATTAATATCTGCAATATCCGTAACGTTTTTTAGATAAGATGGCCATTCATCTAGAGAAACATACCCATATAAAATAACGGGATACGGAACATTTGTTCCATACAATAGAGCGTAAGTTGCCCTTTCAATATGATTTTCTGATAAAAATTCCTTTTCAAACGAATCTATATTTAATGAAACAATTTTTGTTTTTTTATTTAAAAGTAGATTTGTATTCTCCGACATATAACGAAATGACCATTTATTCAACAAACATCGAACACAATATCCATTTTCAATAGAAACATATGTAATCTGATTTTGTTGGGGCAATAATTCTTTTGAAGATACATCAGACTTATCAAAAGCAAAATGTCCTATAAAAGCAACAAACAACCATATTAACAGCACAACCTGAGGCAAGCGTAATAAATATGGATACTGTTTTACTTTTTTTAATTCTTTAAATAATTTTGGCATATTCTTCGTCATATTAAAGGGCAAATAACTTATAAATGCCCAACTTGCAAAGACAAAAAATATTGAAAATGTCCCACTTTCTAAAGCATACAAAACATCCATCAAATAGGGTTTTGGCAGTAAAAAGAAAAAGACAATTGCCCATCCTAATGAAATATTTGGTTTATATAACAAATAAACAAGGGCAAGAAATGCAAACCCAATATTCCAATTTTTAATTTCAAACAAATTGAAAATATCAACGTAAAAATATCCCAAAATCGCAAGAATACCTGCCACAAAACTAATACCATATTTAATCAGTTTTACTTTTTGGTGTAATTCCTTTTTTGTACCTGGCAAACAAAGAAACAACAAAAACAATGGTGATAAAAGAAACAACAAAAACCCAGACTCTAGCACTTTTAAAACTGACAATTCACTTTTAAACGATTTCCACACACCTTGTTCTATTGCTAAATTTAAATCAAAAGCACCTAATGAAGTTAGTAATTTAATACTTGCCTTATCTAACTGAGTTAATTTATTAGATTTAATTAAAAGCATAGCTTGATTGTCATGCAATTCTTTTTTAACAAGAATCCAATCTTCATCTGTTTCAATTTGAATATCAATCCGATTAATATCACGATTAAAATCAAGAAATAACTGCAAATGATTGTCATCAAGTTTTCTCAACTGTGCTTTCAATTCATTTTGTTGCGGGGGCATTGGTATCTTTTGAAAAGCTTGCAACATCATTGCACACACATCTGTTGGATAGGCATAACTTCTATCCAATGTTAACTCTAAAGGAATCGTTTTTGTTTCACACTTTTCTTTTTGGCACGCCGTAAAAGCAACTTCTTTCTTAACCGTAAATATTTGTGTGTCCTCATTTAATGTATACAACAAAGCAAAATAAGATTCTTTTTCATAATCTCTTGTCCGTTTGACAGCCCATTGATTTATGGGATAAAAAATATCCTCTTTCAAAAAAGAGTTCTTCTTTGTTTCATATGGAATAAGTGGTTTTTGTAATTTCCATCCGTCTTTAATCTTTGCCTCTATCATTAAAAAGAGTTGATTCGTTTTGGGAATACCACCATCACACGATATAAGACGAAATGTACCAAAAATAGTTTCATACAAAGGAGATATCCCTTTATCCTTTGTCAATAAACCATATTCAGTAGATTGTTTTTTTTCAACCCCATAAGGGAGTTGCACCTGATTCGTTTGTGATATTATCGGGGTGTTTTTTAACACCTCTTGCCCCAAAACGTCCCCAAAAGCAAAAAGCGAAACATACAAAAAACTCAAAAAATATAAAAAATATTGCATCTTGAGGACACTATAGCAAAAAAAAACTTGATTGTCTTTAAAAAAATGTGTAAATTATAAAGGATTTTTTAATAACATTTAATGGAGGCTCGTATTAAACCGAATATATCAAATGCTCACGGGAATGATTCACAAGATAAAAACAACCCCCGTATCAATGAGCAAATCACCAACCCACAAGTTCGTCTTATTTTATCAACTGGGGAAAATATTGGTATCATCTCAACAAGAGAAGCACTAAAAAAAGCAGAAGAAGCAGGTTTAGATTTAATTGAAATTGCACCAAATGACAATTGCCCTGTCTGCAAAATTCTTGATTTTGGAAAATATAAATACGAGATGCAAAAGCGTAAAGCTGATGCCCGCAAAAAACAAAAAATCGTTGAAGTTAAAGAAATTAAATTTACCCCTAATATTGGCGATAATGACTACGCAGTTAAAATGAAAGCTGCAAAACGCTTTTTACAAGAGGGGAATAAAGTTAAATTCACTCTGCGTTTTAGAGGGCGTGAAATGTCTTATATTGATTTAGGAATGGAAGTTTTACGTCGGGCTCAAGCAGATTTAGAAAACATTGCAAAAATTGAGAGTGCCCCCAAATTAGAAGGTCGACAAATGGGAATGGTTGTCGCCCCTACAAAATAATTTTACAAAACGTAAAAAAACACTCCTTAAACATCAATGTTTAAGGAGTGTTTTTTTATTTAAACTAACGTGTTTGACTACGTTGTCTTTCCCAATCTAAGATTCGATTTCTTTGAGCTTCTAAAAAACGAGCCAATGCCTTATCATCTTTTTGAACTTTATCATAATTGAAGGCTTGACTTCTTTCTTCCATTTGTTTTTCAATAAGTTCATTATAACTTAATTCTGAAACTTCAACTGCTTTTTGTTCTTTATTTTCATTTTCCTGAGCCATTGCAGAAGAAAAAACCACCGCAACACCCATCATTCCGATTAGTGTTTTTTTCATCATATACCCTTTCTATTTTGATTTCGTGCGTATTATATATTATTTTTTATACAATTGTCAAGCAAAACTTGACTTTTATTAAAAAAATTAAAAAAACAGAGATAGAAAAAAAAGATATGGTGTAAATTATTATTTATAAGTGATAGATAAAGATAAAATTCAATCGAAGTGTAAGGAGTAGGTAAAAACAATGTTTGTATGGGATAGATAAAGCTTGAGAGCGATCCTGCCGTGTAGTAAACCTACATAAAAGAGTTGCAAATCATTATTTGTAAGTGATAGATAAAGGCGAAATACCAATCGAAGTGTAAGGGGTAGGTAAAACAATGTTTGTATGGGATAGATAAAGCCCAGAGCGACCCTGCCGTGTAGTAACCTACATAAAGGGGAGCTCTGGGCTTTAGATACCCATAGAAACGTTGTTTTTATTCTTGAGTTTCTTTGTCTTCTGCAATACGAGCAGCTTTACCAAAGAGTTTACGGAGGTAATAAAGTTTTGAACGACGAACTTTACCACGACGAACAACTTCGATTGATGCAACGTTTGGTGAATAGATTGGGAAAATTCTTTCAACACCTTCACCAAATGAAATTTTACGAACAACGATTGTTGAATTTAAACCATCGTTATGACGAGCGATACAAACACCTTCATATGCTTGTAAACGTTCACGACCTTTATCTTCAACGATTTTATACATAACTTTAACAGTGTCACCTGCTTTAAAAGAAGGAATATTTTTCCCTAATTTAGCAACCTGTTCATTTTCTAATTCTTTAATTAAGTTCATTTTTAAATCCTTTCTTAATTTTTTTTCTGAGCTAAATAACGAGTCCACAAGTCTGGTCTTCTTTGCTGTGTTAAAGATTCAGATTGAGCCAAACGCCATGCATTAATTTTTGCATGATGGCCAGAGAGTAAAACATCTGGCACCAAACGCCCTTCCCAATCTTGAGGTTTTGTATATTGCGGATATTCAAGTAATCCATTTTCAAAACTCTCCTCTAAATATGATTCTTTATTCCCCATAACATTAGGCAATAAACGAATCACAGCATCTAAAATGGTTAATAAAGCGGGTTCACCACCAGATAAAATAAAATCACCAACACTGATTTCTTTTATCCCCCATTTTTCAATAACACGTTCATCAATCCCTTCAAATCGACCACATAAAAATGTCATTTCTTCACAAAGTGCAAACTCATGAGCTTTTTGTTGATTAAAAACCATTCCCCTTGGTGAAAGGTAATAAAGTGGACCTGTTTTATAAACAGCTTTAATTGCTGCATCTAAAACAACAGGTTTCATAACCATACCTGCCCCACCACCAAACGGCGTATCATCGACTGATTTGTAATTATCTGTTGCAAAATCACGAATATTCACAACATTTAACTCACATTTTTTTTCAGCCAACGCCTTTCCAGCTAATGAATAAGCCAAAAACCCAGGGAACATTTCAGGATAGAGGGTTAAAATATTAATCTTCATTCAACACCTCCTTAATCCCATCAGCCAAAACAATATGCATTGTCCCACTTTCAACATCAACAACTGGGAAAGTTGCATCTGAAAAATCAAAAGGGAATACCTTGCCATTTTTTAACTTTACATTGATAATATCACCAGCACCAAAATTTTCAACACTGTCAACTGTTCCAAAAAATTCACCCTCTTTTAAAACAGTTAATCCGATTAAATCAACATAATAAAATTCGCCATTTTCTTCTTTTGGCATCTTACTCCGAGGAACATATAAACTAACACCTTTCAAACTTTCAGCTGTTGTTCTATCTGTTACCCCTTGAATATATGCCAAAACAATGCCTTGTTTTTGAGATTGTACCTTGATACAAAATTTTTTTTGCCCATCTTTATCTGTTAAATCGCCAAAGGTAGCTATATCCATCGGATTTGTCAGAAACGATTTAATTTTAACCGCTCCTTTAATCCCATGAACATTGATAATTTGACCGACACAGACAAGTTTAGACATCTTCATTCCTATTCAGCAGGTGTTTCAGCTTCAGCTGCTTTTGCTGCTTCTTCAGCCTCTTTAGCTGCTTGAGCTCTTTCTGCAGCTTCTCTCATACGTTCTTGAGCTTTAGCTTTTGGAGCTGATTTTTTAGGTGTTTCACGAATAGCTGGTTTTTCAGCTAACCCAACAAGAGCAAACAACTTTTGAACACGTTCTGTGAGTTCTGCCCCTTGAGCCATCCATTTTTTTGCAACTTCTTCATTGATACGCAAAGCATCTTGATGATCTTTTGGCAAAAGTGGATTATAAAAACCTAAAGACTCGATAAAACGACCATCACGAGGTGAACGTTTATCAGCAACAACAATTTTATGAACCGGACGTTTTTTTGAACCGCCACGGGCTAAACGAATACGAACTGACATTTCTTTCTTTTTCCTTTCTATATACTTTTTAGCTAAATAATAAGCTTTTTTACCATTTCAAACGCCACATACAAAAATCGCACCAATGCACGAACCATCGCGGATTGATGTATCTCCTTAGAGACTGAAAATGTATTCAGCTTTTTGAAAGATATGCATTTATAGCAAATTATTTTTTAAAAGTCAAGTGCTTTTTGAATGTTAAAAACATTTTGCGTTGGATTAAAAAGGTTCTTTTTGGCTTTTTCTAATTCATTTTTATTTTTTACATTCGCTTCAACTGATTTAACCTTCGTTTCGTTATTAGTGTCTTTTTCCAATTCTTTTTCCGTTTCACCACGCAAGAAAGAATGTCCTCCATAATTTTTCTTATCCAAAATCCACATTTTTACATGAGGGAGAAGTTCTTTTAAATTTTTCGGCATACCTGTTTCAGGAACAGCATATTCAGGCAACAATATAAGTGGATGATTCCCATTTTGCAAAACCGTTGCCAAATACCTATTTAACATACTTTCATCATGCCAACGGGGCATTACCTTATTTTTAATATCAATATCAGTCCATCGTTTTAGAGTATCAATAAGTTTCAAAAATCCCTCACTTGTACCGCCATTAAATCCGCCCATCACATAATATTTTGCATCAAAATCTGATATATAAGCTTTTGAGTTAGGATTTTTATCGTACGGCAAATAAAATTTATTTTTTAACCACCACCACGGATGGAGTGTCACCATAATTTCTTGTTCTTTTGTGGGAAAAATCTCCTCTGTCACAAAATCAACAGGAAGCATTGTCCCATTTAAAAAATAAATATAATCATATTTTTTTAATTGGTCTTTTATCCCATCAAAAAAATGAAATCTTTTTAATGTGATATAGGGCCACGGCAATTGATCTTGATGAACCTTTATCACATTTTTACCAACCTTAATAAAATCATGATCCGTGAATAAAAAATACGTCTTTTCATGATTTGGTAAAAAATATTTCTCCATTTCCTTATAAAAATTATCCCAAAATTTTATATATTTCCCTGTCGATATATACAAAATCGCAACTTTTTTAGGCTCCACAGACTGAGGGTATAGTGTTGTTAAATAGTGATACGTATCAAATTCATCTTTTAAATAAACTTTTTCAACACCATCCATTTTAATTTTCAACGTATTTAAAGTTTCACGAGAAATTGGAACAGGCGATGCATTGTTTTTATCTAACGGGATAATCTGTGATAAATTACGATCAATTATATAGGTTTTTTCAGCTCCATTTTCTTCTAATACAATTTCATCATAAAAAGAGGTAATAGACCATTGCAAAAAAAGAACCAGCAACGCTAATGATAACAAAACCAATGAACTTATATGCAGTACCTTTTTCATTTTTCCCCTAAATATTCCTAAAAAGGAACGTTTATTTTTCCCACCTTTTTTACCCTTATTTTTACTATATATTATTTTATTTTTTTTGCCATATTTTTTTTAATTTTATTTAAAAATTTTTAATTTTTTTTATCACAACAAATTGATTTTAAATAACAATATAAATTCAACTTCTTTTGTTAGCCTTATTATTCTTTCTAAAAAGGCATCTTATTTATTCACAATTTAAAAAGTGGGAAAAATAAACGTTGGTATATTTTCCCATCACAAAAAACATCTATCACTTTGATTTTAAAGATAAAATCAAAGAAAAAAATATTAAATATTTATATTAAAAACGATCAGGTGTTTTAAAATTAAAAACAGGAGGCCGTTCTTTTTTTATAGAAAAATCCGCCTTATCAGACCTATCTCTAAAATAATCATACCCCCCACGAACTTCCTTATCTAAGATTATAAACTTAATATAAGGCACAAATTCTTTCACCCGATGATATGTCATTTCATTCTCAGGAATTGAATATTCTGGTGTCAAAATAAGGGGATGCTTTCCCATTTGCATCTGATTAATCACATAACGGTTGAGCATACTTTCATCATGATAACGAGGGATAATATTATTTTTAATATCTTCATCTGTCCATTGTTTCATCGTTCCAATAGCCTTTAAAAACCCGCTACTTGTGCCACCATTAAATCCACCCATCACATAATATTTTCCTTCCTTTGGTGATATGTATGCTTTTGAGTTTTTATTTCTTGCATAACGAAACCATGGCAAATAATTGCGTCTAAAATCAACAGCTCTAATTGTTGCCATAATTTCTTGCCTCTCAGTTGGGAATATTTCTTCATTTATTTCAGTCTTTGGCAACATCGTCCCATTAACAAAATAGATATAGTCATATTCTTTTAGTTTATCTTTAACCGCATCAAAAAAATGAAAACGTTTAAATGTTATCCATGGATATGGCAATTGGTCTTGATGAATTTTAACAACATTACTGGGTACTTTCAAATCATCTTTATCTGTAAACAAAAAATAAGTTTTTTGGTGCTTGGGCAAAAAATATTTTTCCATCTCTTTATAAAAATTATCCCAAAAAACAAGATATTTTCCCGTTGAAATATAGAGAATTGCAATTTTTTTCGGTGTGGTAAATTCTACCTTTGACTCTTGCACCAATTCAAACACATTATAATCTAGCCTTGCATAAACTTGAATCCCCGTTTTTGTTTTAAGTTTGAGTGTGTTTTTTGTTTTTCTTAAAACTGGTATTGGCGAAATTTTCACATCACTAACAGGGTATAATTTAGTTTCTTTTTCATCATAATAATAAGCGATATTACCCTCTTTTTGCATAAGAATAACTTGTTCATCTGTAAAATTCTTTTTCCAAAGAGATAACATTACAAAAGATAAAAAAAACAAAAATGCAATAATAGCGAATATTTTTTTCATTCTAATCTCTATTTAAATGGGAATTTAAAACCACTAAATGGATTTGAAGATGACCCTGCCATTTTTTGCAACTCATCCATTTGACTGTTCAAATCATTTGGGTTCATACCGCCTAAATTCCCCATACCTTTAAGAGCCCCAAGACCACCCATTTTTTTCATCATCCCAAACATACCCAATGGCCCCATTTTTTTAAGCCGTTTCATCACCGTTGCCATTTGTTCATATTGTTTAAGTAAGCGATTAACATCATTCACACTAACCCCCGCTCCGTTAGCAATTCTGATTTTTCGAGAAGCCTTTAATATATCAGGATTTTTTCTTTCTTTTTCCGT
>CALARE010000084.1 GCA_937888725.1 uncultured Alphaproteobacteria bacterium
TGAGCATCTCATTAATCACACTCATGTTTGCTGATAGGTTTTCAAAGTATCAAGCGCTCTCAAAATTTTAGTGCGTAAAAGGAAAAAATACATCTAAAAAAAATGAACTCACCCTCGAAGATTGTAATTTCAATTCTTCGGGGGCTTTTTTTATCGTCCAAGTTTTAAGGCGTAATTTACACTTTGCTTTTTATCGTCCAAGTTTTAAGGGTACATTAGTGTACCATTCAAAGTACAGTTCAAGGGACATGAGGGAAAAATAAGGAGCGTTTTTAATCGTTTTTAAACCATTCAAAAATGCCCCATAAAAAAGGAGGAATGAATTTCATCCCTCCTTTTTTTATTTTTAAGAAATGTTACTTATCCCGCTGGCTCAGTTGGATAATCGTTTTCATTTCCTCTCTTGTTACACCCAACTCTTCTTGATTGAGCGTTAAAGATTGCCCATTTTGTGCCAAATAAGCGGACAATCCCGCTTGTTCAACACCCGCTTGGTTGGCTTTTTCAGCCAAAGCGTTATCGGCATTTACCTTTATTTGAAGCACTCTTTCATTGTCAAAGCCAGCCTTTTGCAAATCTTCCATCGTGACACCTTTTACAATCTCAGATAATGGGTTGTAAACCGTTTCACCCTCTTTGATGTCATCAGGCAAATGTTCCATTGCTTTACGCCCTTGATAAATTGCTGCTTGGAGATAACCTTCGCCCCCTAAAATGCGTGGCCGTCTTTCCCACCAGCTCAGATTTCTCATTTTCTCCCCCGTGTACGTGCGTGCCATTTCGATTTCATAGGCTTGTTTTTCTTCCTCAGAAGCACCCCCTAAAAAGCTTGGCATTCGATAGCGATAGGCGGACATTTTTTGATAAGGTTTTTGCTCTTTGGTTTCAGCTTTTTCATCATCAGATGAGAACCAATTAAAAGGATTTAACCATTTTAAACTCCAAGAGCTTTGTGTTTCTGCCTCTGTAGTTTCTGCTTTTTCGTCATCAGATGAGAACCAATTAATAGGATTTAAATACTTATAATTCCATGTGAGAGGATTGTACCATTTAACCTCATCTGAAGTGACCTCCTCAGCCATATCATCATCTAAAAAAGTCCTATCAGCCCATTGTTCAGGGGTTGGGGTGTATTGTCCCGCATCAATTTGAGGATCATTGGATGTATCTTCAAGCAAATGTTCTGGGATCTCCTCCCCATTTTGAACTGCTAGCTGAACACCATCACTATGTAGTTCCTCTAATTGACTCATTCCCTCACCAAAAGCCATACCCTCTGGAATATGAACTTCCCCCTTTTCATCTGGTATACGCCAATCTCTTTGTTTATCAGCCATGTCCCCCTCCATTAAAAAATTAAAAATTGTCCCTATTTTTGTAAAACCTATACTTATTATACCACATTTTCAAAAAAAAGAAAATATTTTTTCATTTTTTCCTAAAAAAGGGGAGGATTTTCCCCTCCCCCCATTTTTTTAACGTAACTTAAAGGTTTTTTTGACAGTAGAAACACCCTTATTTTGATCTGGCACGCTCTCTTGCAACCCATCTAAAAGAGCACAAACACCTGAAAAACGTTGTTCCTTTCCATCTGAGGCCTGTTGCAAGCGGTTTGTAACATTGCCCTGAGGCACTTTCATCAATTGCTGATTAACCTGATTTAAAAAAGTGTCCACAGTCAAGGGAGCATCGCCTTGTTTCATTAAATCTGGGAAAGCATTTTTCATCGTTTCAATGAACTCAGATGGCACATTTACAGAACCGATTTGCCGTTTTGCCTGATCACTCACCTTGCGATAATTTTCATTAAACACTCTAACCGTATTATAAAAAAATGCACTTGCCATTTTTTCATTTGCATAACGGCTCGTCGATGCTAAGATATTTTCAAGCCCCTCATCAGAAACAACGACAAGCACATCTTTACCCATATTTTGATGATGCTGTTCATCCAATGGGAATAAGGGGCGTCCTGTTTCCTGTCTTATCAAACGAGGAGAAAGACCACCATTTTCTTTACACAGTTTTTCCCACTCTTTTTGATAATTTTTAAATTCTGAACGATTTGAAGGATCAACATACGTTTCAATAAATTTTTGAGCCTCTTTCAAACCGCGTGTTGACATAAGAGCAAAAACAATAGCCCGTCTGTCCGATGGCATTTTATGAATAGTATCTGCCAATTTTTTATCCGCCACGGCCAATTCTTTTCGTGCAATCTTGCAATTAATGGCAGCCGTTTCAACTGCTTGCCACTCTTTTGTCAAGAAAACAACTTGTTCCTCAGTAGACAGTTGAGCGATATCCATTTGTGCACCCTCACGCAAACGAAGCTGTTCACGGTCATTAAATTCTTCAACCTGCTTGGAAGTTAAAATCTCATTTTTAAGTTGATTATATGTTTCAACATTTTTGGTAATATCCTTAGAAATTTGATATTTATCTTCCAACTGGCCCACTAAATCTGATAATGCTGGATCACCTTTTAAAGAGGCATATCGTGACATCAACACCTCAAAACGGCCGATGTCTTCCGTATAACCATCCATCAATGCCTCTTTTGAAAATGAAAAAAGTGAAAGTTCTTTAATAATTGCTTCAGCTTCATGAGCTTTATCATTTTTTAAAACCATAGCACCCCCTTTTGTTATTGTTTGTCCAATAGATTTATTTTACCACCATCCATCAAATTTGTCATCAAAAAAATTTTTATTTTAAAATTGTCAAGCCAATTTCACCCACAGATACGCCAAAAATCCAACACATCAATGTGATGAGAAGATATAAAAAGACCTTATTATTTAAGACATCTTTCATATTTTGGGAAAATGTTGATTTGGTTTGCATTAACAAAATTAGATTATCCAATTTTTGGTGCATTTTTTCTTGCTCAAATCGCATTTGCTGAATATCTGATTTAATGAGATTAATTTCTTTTTGCATTTTTTCAAAGTCCTCGCATTGTTTTTGGTGTAAAAGAATAGCACTTTTGCTCATCCCGCCTTTTTTGGGTTGTGCTAAAATCATATCCAAAGCTGATTTTTGATTCATGGTTTTTTCCTCCTGATTGGGTTAGATAGACAACTGCCTGCACTTAACTTGACAGACAGTTGCATTAAAAAATTTTTTTGTTGCAATTTTTGATAATTTTTTGTATTCTTGCTCCGTTTATGCTCAAAAAGATGATAATTTTATTAAGGAGAAGAGTATGCATCAATATAGAACACACACTTGTGGAGCTTTAAGAAGCGAAAATGAGGGACAAGTTGTCCGTTTGTCTGGCTGGATTCATCGTAAACGTGACCATGGGAATTTATTGTTTGTTGATTTACGAGATAATTATGGCGTGACACAGTGTGTTCTTGATACGTCGAGTGATTGTTTTAACACGCTTGAAAAGGCACGCCCCGAGTCTGTGGTTAAAATTGATGGAACCGTTATTTTAAGAGCAAAAGAAACAATTAACCCCAAAATGCCAACAGGTGAAATTGAAGTACAAGTTTCAGCGGTTGAGATTTTGTCTGAGGCCGAAGTTTTGCCAATGCAAGTGGTCGCTGACAGTGCCGATTTATCCGAAGAACAACGTTTAACATATCGCTTTTTAGATTTACGTCGTGAAAAGCCACATGCTAATATTTTATTGCGGAATGCTTTTGTTCGCTCTGTGCGTGAAAGAATGTGGAAAGCTGGGTTTAGCGAATTTCAAACACCGATTTTAACCGCCTCATCACCAGAGGGGGCTCGCGACTTTTTGGTGCCATCTCGTTTGCATCATGGCAAGTTTTATGCCCTCCCACAAGCACCACAACAATTTAAACAATTGCTGATGGTTTCGGGCTTTGATAGATATTTTCAAGTAGCCCCTTGCTTTAGAGATGAAGATGCAAGAGCGGACCGTTCTCCTGGGGAATTTTATCAATTAGATATTGAAATGTCTTTTGTCACGCAAGATGAAATTTTTGCAACGGTTGAACCGATTATTCAAGGGCTGTTTGAAGAATTTGCTCCCAATGCAAAAATCACTCCTGCCCCATTTGTGCATATCCCTTATTTAGAGTCAATGCTCAGCTATGGTACGGATAAGCCTGATTTACGCAACCCATTGATTATTAAAGATGTTTCAAAAGTGTTTGACGGCTCAAATTTTGGATTATTTGCTGGGCAGGTTGCAAATGGTGGCTTTGTCAGAGCGATAAAAACACCCAACACAGCCATGCGTCCACGCTCTTGGTTTGATAAATTAAACGAATATGCAAGAGCTGAGGGTTTTGGCGGACTTGGTTATATTTCATTTGCTGAAGATGGAAATAAAGGTCCAATCGCTAAGAATTTAGATGATGATCGTATTCAAATGTTAAAAGACATCACAGGTGCCAATGTGGGTGATAGCGTCTTTTTTGTTTCTGGTAAAGGGGACAAGGTTGTCAAATTTACTGGGGCTGTTCGGACAAAACTCGGCACAGAGTTGGATTTGATTGAAAAAGAGGCATTCAAATTCTGTTGGATTGTCGATTTCCCAATGTATGAGCTGAATGAAGAAACAGGTGCTCCTGAATTTTCACACAACCCATTTTCAATGCCACAAGGGGAAATGGATGCGTTGACCAACAAAGACCCACTTGAAATTATGGCTTATCAATTTGATATGGTTTGCAATGGGTATGAAATTTTGTCAGGTGCTATTCGTAACCACAGACCAGATGTGATGTACAAAGCATTTGAAATTGCTGGCTATGGCCCAGAAGTGGTGGAACAAAAGTTTGCCGGTCTTCTCAATGCCTTTAAATTTGGGGCTCCGCCACACGGTGGGTGTGCTTTTGGCATTGACCGTTTGGTGATGTTGTTGACAGATGAAGATTACATCAGAGAAGTGATTGCCTTCCCACTCACACAACAAGGGCTTGATTTACTCATGAAAGCACCAGCTGAGGTAACTGAAAAGCAATTAAGAGAATTACATATCAAAATTAGATAGTTCTTTTTTCTATTATCTAAAAAGGGGAAGAAGTTTTATTTTCTTTCCCTTTTTTGTTTTATTCTGTATTTTTTTAAATTGATAACTATTTCATTTTATGATATATTCTTTTATCATTTATAATGGAGAATATGTATGAAAAATGAATTAATGGCGTTATGTGCTTTTTCGGGGTTGGCTCTATCTGGATCCGGGGGTAAGGATGATGTTATTTCCTCTCGTGGCTCATTTATGGAAAGTGATCACACGGTTGGGACGGTTATTGACACTCAGATTGTTAAAAATAATTATCAAACAAGAGCTTTTTATTTAATCAACACAGATGCAAACACACAAGATGCTGAATATGTCGGGTATGTTTTTTCTGGGATATTGAGTCCTTCTCAAGTTGTGGGACAAGCCTATAATGCTAAAAAACTTGGGATGCAAAAAACACTGTATGAATGGCAAAAATGTTTAAGTGATTTTGAACGGATCCGTAAGTAAAATGCTCAACCTCCTGTGAGTTAAGAGCTGGCACTCTAAAGGGTTACTAGCACTCAAATCACTTCCCTTATGTACCTTGGGCTATCGCCCTTTTTGTCCG
>CALARE010000085.1 GCA_937888725.1 uncultured Alphaproteobacteria bacterium
CCGTAGGCGGTCCGTAAGGACGAGCGTAGAACGCGAGCAATCCTGAGTGGGGTCGTCAAAATCTTTAAATTTGAACTGTTCAATTTGCTATTTTTTTATAAAACTCGGGGTGACATGATTATTCGGCTGACGCCTCACCCTAAAGGGCTGTCCTAAAGGACATTACGTCGCTATCGCTCCGTCCGAACATGCTGTGTCGCATGTTCAAATCATTCACCTAACTTAATTATAAAAAAAGACGGAATAAATCCGTCTTTTTTATGGTCGGGGCGACATGATTATTCGGCTGACGCCTCACCCGCAAGGGGCTGTCTCGCAAAAGCTCGACATTGCCTTCGTTACACTACGGCTCGAACATGCTGTGTCGCATGCTCTCATCTATCGCCTGACACATAAAATAAAACCACCCAAAATGGGTGGCTTAATTTTATGGTCGGGGTGACATGATTCGAACATGCGACACCTTGGTCCCAAACCAAGTACTCTACCAGGCTGAGCTACACCCCGATCAACGAAGTAATCGTATATATACACCAAAAAAAAATAAATTGCAAGTAAAAAAATAAAAAAAATAAAAAAATGTCAGACAGTCTATAAGCCGGGTTTTGTAATTGATAATCATTCGTCTGGGATAAGCATTACTACTTACCTCTAGCGACCTACCTCTTGAGAGCAGATCAGAAACGCTCTTTTGGACAAAGAAAAATCTTTGGCTCTCTTTACTTGGTCTTGCTTCCGATAGGGCTTGCCGTGCCATTTTAATTGCTTAAAATGCGGTGGGCTCTTACCCCGCCGTTTCATCCTTACCAATAGTTAATTGGCGGTTTGTTTTCTATGGCGCTATCCCGTGGGTTGCCCCAGCTGGACGTTATCCAGTATCGTGTTTCCGTGAAGCCCGGACTTTCCTCCAAAGTTACCTTCAGCGATTATCCGACCATCTGACATTATTGATTTATAGCAAAAAAAATGTTTTTTGTCAATTAAAACTCTTTTTTTTGTATAATTAGATGTTGTGGTTTTTTTGTATTTTTGTTAGAATTAAATAAAAAAAGGAGGTTGTATGAATTTAAAAAATGTGACTGTTTTAACCCATCCCTTGGTAAAGCATAATTTGGCTGTTATTCGAAATAAGGATTGCTCTAGAGAGATTTTTTTATCAGCTTTTAAACGCCTTTCTTATTTTTTGATGCAAGAGGGATTTTCTAATTTGCCAACGAAACGGGCTGTTGTTTCAACGCCATTGCAAAGTGTAAATGTATCTGTACTTGATGATTCGTATACTTATGTGCTTGTTCCAATTTTGCGTGCGGGTCTTGCATTAATGGATGTGGCTGTTGAATTGTTGCCAAACGCACATGTGTTGCATGTGGGTGTATATCGTGATGAAAAGACTTGTAAACCTGTTTGGTATTATAATAAAACACCTAATTCTTTCCCTTTAAAAACAAAAATTTTTATTTTAGATCCAATGCTTGCAACGGGAGGGTCTGCTCTTTCTGTGATAGATTTATTTGTAAAAAAGGGAATTGATGTAAAAGATATAGTGTTTATCTCTCTTTTAAGTGCACCAGAAGGAATTAAAGTATTGCAAAAAGAATATCCTGATTTAAAAATCATAACAGCCTCTATTGATGATAAGTTGAATGAAAATGCGTATATTCTTCCAGGTCTTGGAGATGCAGGGGATAGATATTTTAATTCTGTAATACCTTAAAAATAAGTCTTTTTAAGAACGGTATTATATTACCATAAGAAAAAATTATTAAAAAACAATGAAAAATATATTGACATTGTGATTTATTTGTTGTATAAATAGCCGTCTTAGAAAAATTAGTAAGGATTATAACATGACAATGAAAACAACAAAAACAATTAATCCGGAAAATAGCGATATTAAATGGTACGTTATTGATGCGACTAATTTGGTTTTAGGTCGTTTGGCAAGCCAAATTGCAACAATTTTACGTGGTAAAAATAAACCATGCTATTCTCCAAACCAAGATTGCGGTGACTATGTTGTCGTCGTTAATGCTGAAAAAGTTCAATTAACAGGTCGTAAATTAGAACAAAAAATGTACTATCATCACACAGGTTATGTTGGTGGTATTAAAGGTATTTCTGTTGCAAAGCAATTAGAAAATCATCCAGAACGTGTTTTGGAAAAAGCTGTTGAACGTATGATTTCAAGAAATGCTTTAGGTCGTAAACAAATGAAGAAATTACGCATTTTTGTCGGCCCAGAACACACACATCAAGCTCAAAATCCAATTGTTTTGGATATTGCTTCTAAAAATCCAAAGAATAAAAGAGGTGCATAATGGTTAGCAAAAAAACAACATTAGAAGATTTGAAACAAGAAACAGCTCCTGTAGCTGCCGAAGTTGCACCAAGAACACCTAAAAAAGATAGCTTGGGTCGTTCACAATCTGTTGGTAAAAAGAAAAATGCAATTGCTCGTGTCATTATTAAATTGGGCTCAGGCAAAATCACAGTTAATGGCAGAAGTATTGAAAACTATTTTCCACGTCCTGTTTTGCAAATGATTATTAACCAACCATTTGCCGTTACAAATCGTGAAGGTCAATTTGATGTTCAATGTAATGTTTGTGGTGGTGGTTTATCTGGTCAAGCTTATGCCGTTCGTCATGGTATTAGCCGTTGCTTGGATATGTTTGAACCTGAATTACACACAGCATTGAAAAAAGCTGGTTTCTTAACTCGCGATTCACGTATTGTTGAACGTAAAAAACCAGGTTTGTCAAAGGCAAGAAAACGTTTCCAATTCTCAAAACGTTAATTGGTTTCAAATTCAAAAAAATCTCTACCATTTGGTGGAGATTTTTTTTTTGGTGAGAAATTTATTGATATGTTGTTTTTATACTAAAAAACGAACGCCTTTTAAGGTGTCCGTTTTTTTGAGTGCATAAGAATTTTATTGTCGTTGAGAACTGTCCCTACCACCAGCATCATATCTGCCAAAGTTTTTAACTAACTGTTCCATGACGGAGAGTTCTTTTCCTGTTACCTGAGTATAAGCCTCATCAAATGCAACATTGTTTCCGTCTTGAAGTGTTAAATGACGAATTGTGCGGACATTTTTGTCGGGCGTGAAAGAAATGACATATACATCTCTTTCGATTTCTTTAGGGTGAAAAAAGGCTCTATTTTCTTTTTTAGATTTAAAATAAATATAAAAAGAATCTGAACCAATCTTATTTTCAAAAATAGGACTACCCAATAAATCTAATACTTTTTCTTGTGGCATTCCTGGTTGAACCATGCTTAAACGTTGGTTTGATGGTAGATCGCCACTTTGATATGTTTCTAATCCGCACGCATTTAATAAAATAATACTTGAAAATAAAGATGTGTAAATAAGTTTCTTGAACATTTTTTCCTTCTTTGATATAATCTATTTATAATAATATATAAGCAGAAGAAGGGACTTTCGTCAATGGAAAATATAAAAAAAGAAAAAGATATTTCATTTGTTTTGGATGCACGCATGGTTACGAAAAATGGGTTGTCTTTTCTTTTAAAGGCAACAGAACAGCAATGTTTGGATTTGGCAAAATTTTATGAATTGCCAGCTCTTAGTAATTTGGTTTTTGATTTTTTTGTTTGTTTGAAAGATGATTTAATCGTTTTAAAAGGGTTTTTAGATGCAGATGTTATCGAAACATGTGTTGTAACGAATGAAAAATTTGAAGAACATATTCATCAGCCAGTTTCTTTGTTGTTTTCTGAAGATGAAAGTGTTGTGAAAATGCAAGAAAGCAAAATGGATTTTTCACCTGATGAAGAATTAATCGATTTTGTAGAGAATGGCCGTATTTATTTTTCCTCTATTGTGCGAGAGCAATTTGGATTAGCGTTAAATCCGTTTCCTAAAAAAACGGATGAGCCATTTGCTTATTATGAGGAGAAAGCTCAAGATATAAAGGATAATCCATTTTTAGCGTTGAAACACTTGACAAAATAAATAAATATGTTAAAATAAAAGAAGAATATACTAGAAAGCGAGGTGTTTTAGATGGAAAAAGAAGATATGCAAGAAAAGCAAGTTTCTGAGGAAGAAGTGTCTAAACAACAAGATGGGCAACAGGATGTTGATGCACCTCAATTAAATGAGGAGACGACGGTATCCGATAACATGGGGATGCATTTGATAAATCAACAGGCATTGCAATCTCAGTATATTGAAAAATTAGAAAAACTTCTTTTGAAAGATGAAATTACAGAACAAGACATTCAAAATGTTGAGTATTGCAAAGCTGAGCTTTTGTCCCAATTTTTAGGTGCGACTTCTTTTTCAACCTCATTAGGGGATACAGATATTAGAAAAAAAGCCGCTGATGCATTGTCTTCTCATTTGGGTAATTTATATGCAAAAACAACTAAGTTAAAAGAACGGTTGGCTCAGAAAGGGGCTCTGTCTGTTATTCGTAATGATGTGGATGAGGCTCGTTTTGGTGCTTCTGCTGATAGGTATCGGACGGTTACAGATGATATGTTGATGCCTGATTTAAAGAAGATTTCTCTTGTAACTGCCTCTGTTTCTGCTTTTATTTTTGAAAAAACGCCTTTGAAAAATTTGATTGACAATCCAAAAACACGCTTGAGTGCAATGTTGCCAGATTTAATGGATGAATTTAATCAAAAAACATCATCTGAAGAAAAAGAATCTTTTTCAAAATGGGCAAGTATGTTAACAACGGGTTTATCAAAATTAGGATCTGTCAAATCGATAATGAATGCTTTGCAAGGTAACGACGTTTCAAAAATAATGGGAAAAATAATGGATTCTAAAGATATTGCTTAAGTGGGGATATAATGGGGGAAGAGTCGTTTTATACAAATGGTGTTGAGGAATATAGAGCAAATTCAAGATTTCCAACATTAAGTCGATATCGGGATTTGATTAGTTTTTTGCAAAATGTTTTTAAAGATGGCTTGGTAACGGATGAAGAATTACGAGTCGTAACAAAGGTGGAACGTGATATTTTATTGGAATATGAGTTGGTTGCAGATATTTATTCAAAAATACCCTCGTCTTCGCCTAAAAAAACACTTGCAGAGCGATTGTTGAATCATATTTATCGTTGTTTTGTAGTTATGAGTTTTGCAAAAGAACGTGCGAAAATTCAGAACGCAAATCAACGCAAGAGATCTTATCGTCAAACACCTGTTCGCAGTATTGGTGATAATAGGATTTTAAGCATAAAAACAACACAAGAGCAGGCTGTTTTGTTGAAGAATTTGGATACAAATTTGCAACGAATAGAAGCACAATTGCCAAGAATGCGAAAGGATTTAGCAAGGTTGACGCCTGAGGAACGTGTTTATTATGAAGGGCGTATAAATGCGGCATTAGATTATTTAGAACAAGTAAATATGGAAAATTTAAATGCTGTTGAGATGAATCGCTTGCTTGGTCTTGAACGTTACTTAAAAGAAGAAAAGGAACGTGAAAAAGAATAAATTACTTGTTTTATAAAAAAATGCTTGACTTTTTTTTGTAAAAACTGTATAAAGAATAACACTTTAAGTTAAACAGGCCCTAAGCAGGCGGTCTGACTATGCAATTAATTAGATAATTAAGGAGAAATAAAATGAAACGCACATATCAACCAAGTAAGCTTGTTCGGACACGTCGTCATGGTTTTAGAGCAAGAATGGCTACTTTAGGTGGTCGAAAAGTTTTAAATGCTCGTCGTCGTAAAGGTCGTAAAGTTTTAAGTGCTTAATGAACTAGCGAATCGACTTTTTGTATACCGAGTAGGGTGTCAAAATTAGTCATAAAGATTAAACAAAGGGAGCGATTCTTGGATTGTTCCTTTTTTTATTTTTAGTGAAATAAATGAAAAAAAATTCTTTAGACCTTGTGCGATTGAAAAAAAGACGCCAATTTTTAAAGGCAACACATAATGGAAAGAAATTTGTTGCTTCGACAATGATTTTGCAAACAGTTGTGCAAGATGAATTTGACGGAATGCGTCTTGGGTTTACTGTAACAAAAAAAATGGGTAATGCTGTTGTTCGAAATCGTATAAGGCGAAGATTAAGGGCGGTTTCACAAATGATATTTTCAGAACAAGGTATTGCGGGATTTGATTATGTGATTGTAGCAAGAAAATCAGCTTTTGATGCACCATTTGATATATTAAAAAGAGATTTACTTTATTTATTTCGCTTATTTAAAAAATCATTAAATGAAAAAAATGAGGTTGTTTTAGATGATAATAAAAATCAAACAACTGATTTGTAAGCTTGTTTTGGTTCTGTGCTTAACGCTTATTCGTTTATATCAACTTTTTTTGTCGCCAATAAAAGGGCATTGTTGCAGGTTTGAACCAACATGTTCTGATTATGCAAAAGAAGCTTTTTTGTTGCATGGGGTTAGAAAAGGTGCTATTTTGACACTTAAAAGAATTTTGAAATGTCATCCATGGGGAGGGGAGGGGTATGACCCTGTTCCTGAAGTTACTTTAATAAGGAAAATAAAATGAAACAAATAAAAAATCCACAAAATGAGGAAGTGAAAAATGTTATTTTTGCCATGATACTTGTAACCATGATCATGTTTGCATTTAATTATTTCAATGCACAAAAATCACAAGATATTGTGGCACCTAATAATCAAATTAGTCAATCTGAAACTGTCATTCAAGAAACGACCTCTGCTATGGTTGAAAACAAGGACGTTTCTCCTGAATATGATGTTGAACCAGTGGAATTGCAAAATGAGTATGTTCGGGCATTTTTTAATCCTAGTTTAGGTGGTTTTGAAAATCTTTCATTGTTAAAATACAAAGAAACATTGGATGAAGAAAGCAAGAATGTCACTGTTTTGGATAAAAATTATCATTCGTCAATTATCTGGCAAGCCAATGAAATAAATTTGCCAAATAAAAATACCTTATGGCAGGAAAAAAAGGATTTATCCACAGCAGATAAAAAAGTTTTTGAATTTGTAAATACAGATGTTAAAATAATAAGAGAAGTCATTTTAGATGATAAATATTTGTTTACAATTAAAGATACAATTACAAATTTAAAACAAGCTCCGATTAATGTATATCAAAAAGGAACCATTTCACGAAAAATGGAAGCTTATCCTCCTGTTTCAACAGTTCATCAAGGGTTTGTTGCATATCTAAATGATGAGTTGATAGAGGAAAAATATGCTGATGATAAGAATATTTTTTCAGATAAAGCAAAAGATGGGTGGTTTGGTTTTACCGATAAATATTGGCAAAGCTTAATGATTTTAAATCCGAATGAAAATGTAGAGATATCTTTTGATTCGGATAAAGATGTGTACAATGCTACTTTTAAAACAGAACAGATTGTTCTTAATCCAAATCAAAGTGTTACAAAAACTATTCGTTTATTTGTGGGAGCAAAAGATATCGATGTGATTAATACATATCAGAAAGAACAAAAAATTAATCACTTTGACTTAAGTATTGATTTTGGTTGGTTTAGATTTTTGACACAGCCTTTCTTACATTTTTTAAACATGTTATATGATATTTTAGGGAATATGGGAATTGCTATTTTAGTTTTTGCAACGCTCATACGTTTAGCTTTATTGCCAATTGCAACAAAATCATATGAAAGCATGGCAAAAATGCGTAAGATACAGCCTAAAATAAAGGTTTTGCAAACTCGTTTTAAACAAGATCCAAGACGAATGCAAATTGAAATGGCAAATCTTTATAAACGTGAAAAAATTAATCCAGCCTCTGGGTGTTTGCCATTATTGTTACAAATTCCAGTATTCTTTGCATTGTATAAAGTGTTATCAATTTCGATCAATATGCGTCAAGCTCCATTTTTTGGTTGGATACAAGATTTATCTATGCCAGATACATTAACACCATTTAATGGTTTTGGGTATTTTGATTTTGAATTGCCAGGGTTATTGACGATTGGTGTGTGGCCAATTTTAATGGGTATTACGATGTACATGCAACAAAAATTATCACCAGCACCGAGCGATAAAACGCAAGCAAAAATAATGATGTTTTTGCCTGTTATCTTTACCTTGATGATGGCATCGTTTGCCTCTGGATTAATAATATATTGGACATGGAGTAATATCCTTTCAATTTTCCAACAAAAATACATTATGCGAAAGGTCGGTGTTGAATAATGACGTTTTTGACATTAGAAGAACAGACACAAAAATTAAAAAAAGAAGGGAATACTCTTTTCATCCAAAAGCCTACATTTTTGCGTGGTGTTGCCTCAGTTGAACAGTTGCCTATCACACAAGTTGCAGAATTTGCATTTGCAGGGCGTTCAAATGTGGGCAAATCTTCTTTGATCAATGCGGTAACAGGTGTACGTGGTTTGGCTCGTGCTTCAAATACTCCTGGTAGAACACAAGAGCTTAATTTCTTTGATGCAGCAGGGGCATTTTTTATCGTTGATTTGCCAGGATATGGTTATGCAGCAGCTCCTGAAAAAATGGTACAAGCATGGACTCGTTTAATTCATGATTATTTAAGAGGGCGTGTTCAATTAAAAAGAGTTTTTCTTCTTATTGATTCGCGTCATGGCTTAAAAGATGTTGATATTAAAATTATGAAAATGTTGGATGCATCAGCGGTTTCTTATCAAATCATTCTGACAAAGATTGATAAAATCTCAAAAAAAGAGTGTGAAAAAGTTTTAGCTGATACCATTGAAAAAGCAAAAACACATGTTGCAGCCTATCCAGAAATTTTGGTAACAAGTTCTGAAAAAAATATTGGGATTGAGGAAGTTAGAGCTCAATTTGTGAAAGTGTTGAAAGGGATTTAAAATGACTTATTCAATGACGGAAACAATATATGCACTTTCATCTGGAGCAGGTAAAGCGGGTGTTGCTGTTATTCGTGTTTCTGGTGAGCAGGTATTGTATATTTTTGAAACATTGACAGGTATTAAAAATCCTAAACCGAGATATGCCTATTTTTCACCACTAAAAAATAAATCAGGTTGTGTAATTGATCATGCACTTTGCCTTTATTTTAAAGGACCCAATAGCTTTACTGGGGAAGATGTTGTTGAGTTTCAAATTCATGGGGGGAGGAGCGTTATTGATGAGCTTTTTCATGCCCTTTCTGATTTTGAAAAAACACGTCCAGCTGAAGCGGGAGAATTTTCTCGCCGGGCTGTTGTATATGGAAAAATGGATTTGACAAGTGCAGAAGGTTTAATGGATTTAATTGATGCACAAACTGAATGGCAACGCAAACAAGCACTTGTTCAAATGGAGGGAAAGCTTGGCTCGTTATATGAAGATTGGCGTCAAGCGTTAGTGAAAGATATGGCTTATTTAGAAGCTTTTATTGATTTTCCTGAAGAAGATATCCCCCTTGAAAAAATGGCACTTATTGATGATGGTATTTCTCGTTTAATACAAAAAATTGAAATGCATTTAAGTGATAATAAAAAAGGGCAACGATTAAGAAATGGTTTTCAAATAGCGATTATTGGAGAACCAAATGTTGGTAAATCAAGTTTGATTAATTTGTTGAGTGAAAGAGATGTTGCCATTGTTTCAAATGTTGCAGGAACAACGCGTGATGTTGTTGAAACGTATTTAGATATTAAGGGATTCCCAGTTGTTTTGGCAGATACAGCTGGCCTTCGTGAAAATGCTGGAGAAATTGAAGCGGAAGGAATTAAACGGGCCGTTAGAAAGGCTGAAGAATCAGATTTGATTTTGCATGTATGTGATATTAAAAATTATCCGCATAAAGATTCGTTGCCTGATAATTTAAAAAATATTCCAGTTAAAACAGTGTGGAATAAACTTGATATTGTGCATAAAAAAGTAAAATCAAATGAAATTGCAATGAGTGCTCATACTAAAGAAGGGTTTTCAAAACTTCAAGATGAAATAGCCTCTTTTTTGATGGAAAATTTTTCACCAGACACAAATGGGGTGATTACACGTGAGCGGTACCGTCAGGCATTAAAAGAATGTGTTTATTCATTAAAAAGTGCTTTAAATGCAGTTGAATTGGAATTAAAGGCTGAGGATTTACGCTTAGCTGCTCGTGCTATTGGACGTATTGTTGGTAAAATTGAAACAGACGAGCTCTTGGATGTTGTGTTTAGAGATTTTTGCATTGGAAAGTAAATCTTATAAAAAGGATAATGAAATGGTTAAAAAATATGATGTTGTCGTTGTTGGTGGTGGTCATGCAGGATGTGAGGCATGTGCTGCATCAGCACGTGTTGGGGCAAAAACGCTGTTAATTACACATCATATTGATACGATTGCAGATATGTCATGTAACCCAGCTATTGGTGGTTTGGGCAAAGGAACATTGGTGCGAGAAATTGATGCTCTTGATGGTTTGATGGGACATGTTATTGATAAAACGGGAATTCAATTTCGTATTCTTAACCAATCTAAAGGACCAGCAGTTCAAGGGCCTCGAGCTCAGGCAGATAAAGATGCGTATAAAAAATATATGCAAGAGATTTTATTATCCTATCCAAATTTAGAAATTTTAGAAGGTGATGCACAAGAGATTTTATTTGATACAGATAAAATAAAAGGCATCAAGGTGAATGATGAGCTTGTTGAAACAAAAGCTCTCGTTGTTACAACAGGAACTTTTTTAAATGGTTTAATGCATATTGGCCCTGAAAAAACAGAAGGGGGTCGTTTTGGGGAAGAAGCTTCAAAAGGGATTTCTCCATCACTTAAAAAGATGGGTTTTACATTGGGGCGTTTAAAAACAGGAACGCCAGCTCGATTGGATAGAGATTCAATTAATTGGTCTGTCCTTGAAGAACAAAAAGGAGATAATCCAGCTCGTGCCTTTTCATTTATGACAACCGATTTTGAGCCAAAACAAGTTTCTTGCTTTATTACACACACAACACCTGAAACGCATAAAATTATTTTGGATAACTTGGATAGAGCACCTCTTTATTGTGGACAAATTAATTCAATTGGGCCAAGATATTGTCCAAGTATTGAGGATAAACTTGTTCGTTTTCAAGGACGAGATTCGCATCACATTTTTTTAGAACCAGAAACAAGAGATGGTATTAGCATCTATCCAAATGGGATTTCAACTTCTTTACCAAAAGATGTTCAAGAGGCATTTTTAAAAACAATTCCAGGTCTTGAAAATGTTCGTATTTTAAGATATGCTTACGCAATTGAGTATGATTATGTAGATCCTAGAGAGCTCAAACTAACACTTGAAACAAAAAAGATGAGTGGTCTTTTTTTAGCGGGTCAAATTAATGGCACGACAGGGTATGAAGAAGCGGCTGGGCAAGGTTTGCTTGCTGGTGTGAATGCAGCTCATTGTGCATTAAATACGGGAAAAGAGCTTGTCTTTGATAGAGCTGATTCTTATTTGGGGGTTATGATTGATGATATTACGACCCATGGAATTGATGAGCCATATAGGTTATTCACTTCTCGTGCTGAATATCGCTTGACCATGCGAGCGGATAATGCTGATTTACGTTTGACAGAACAAGGGATTTTGGCTGGTTGTGTCGGTGAAAAAAGAAAAAAAATGTTTTTAGAAAAACAGCATTTAATGATAGAAGCAAGAGATTTGGTTTCGACACTCTATCGCACACCTAAAGAGCTAAATGCATTGGGTTACTCTGTGAATTTAGATGGGCAAAAACGTTCACCTTATGATTTATTATCTTGTCAAGGTGTTAGTTGGAAAGATGTGGTGAAGGTTTGGCCTGTTTTGAAAAATATTCGCCCAGATATTTCTGAGCAATTGGAAATTGAAGGTCGCTATCATGGTTATTTAGCACGTCAAAGATTAGATATTGATTCATTTAAAAAGGATGAGGCACTTAAAATACCAGAACATATTGATTATAAAAAGATTGGTGGCCTCTCAAATGAAATTGTTGGGCGGTTAGAAAAAACACGACCATTGACAATTGGAGCGATGGCACGGATGATGGGGATTACTCCTGCGGCTGTAACTGCCGTGATTGCGTATTTGAAGAAAAAGTAAAAAACATAAGTATTTATTTAAAATTTTTATCTCTTGACAAAGCATTAAATTGACCACACCTATAAGAGTGATTAAAAGGAGCCTTAGCTAGAGGAATAAAGGCTTTTATCTCAAATTAACACTCATGTAGGGGGCATTATGAAAGAAGAAATAAACGAAACACCATGTTTGACAGTTGAAGAAAGAAAAATTTTAAAAGCTGAAATTAAACAAGCATGGCCAGAATTACCAATAGAATTAAAACAATTTATTGTTGAGGCGATGCAACAAAATTTAAAAACGCTTTATATGTTGCAAGATTGGGCGAGAAAAGAAAATCATGAAACATTGCTTGATTTAGTATCTCGTAAAATTGCACATAAAGAAGAGGTTGTCCAAAAAATGGAATCCTCAATATAAAAAACAGGAGGATTTATGGAACAAAATGAAAAAATATATCAAAAAGAAGATTATGCACTCGGTGATGGAACATTTTTATCTGAAAGACAAGTTGCTGTACTTAATCAATTAGCACAAGGTTTGTCAAACAAACAAATTGCACATGTTTTGGGTGTGGCAGAACCAACTATAAAAATGCATGTTAGTTCGCTTTTAAGAGCCTTTAAAGTTCAAAATCGAGTTCAAATTTTATTAAAAGCAAAAGAAAAAGAATTTGTATAATAATTAAGAATAAAAAAATATTTAGATATATTTTATTGTGTTTTAATTAAAACAAATAATTAAAATATATTTAACGCAAAATCGGCAAACAGATGTACATTTTTGTACGCGTTTATTTGCCGATTTTGTTTTGATATGTTTGCTTAAGGGGAGAAGAACTCTTATCTTCTTTTTTAATATATGCTAGAGTTATCATTAAATATTGGACTTGCAAGAGATAAATTATATTGATATAGTAAATATCAGATAATTTAATCCAAGGGGGTTATGATGAAAAAGAAACTTGCAAAAAAAACGACACTAAAAACCTATTTTTTTACAGGGATTATTGTAACCGCACCAATTGCAATCACACTTTATTTGGCGATTGAATTAATATCATATATTGATAAAACGGTTACGGGTCTTATACCTGCTGCTTATAATCCGAATAATTTTTTGCCATATGGCATTCCTGGAATTGGGATAATTTTATTACTCCTGTTTTTTACAGGAGTCGGAATGTTTGCAGCTAATTTTATTGGGCAGGCTATGATGCGGCTTGGTTATCGTATTATGGGGAAGATGCCTGTAATATCAGGTCTTTACAATGCAATTCGTAAAATTTTTGAAACGCTTCTTGGTTCTGATAAAAATAAAGCGTTTCGTCAGGCTCTTTTAATTGAGTATCCACGCAAAGATGTTTGGACAATTGCCTTTTTGACTGGGCCTGTTCCCGATATGATGAAAAAAAAGCTGAAAAAGAAAAATCTAATCAGTGTTTATGTGCCAACAACGCCAAATCCAACTTCTGGTTTCTTTTTATATGTGCCAGAGACAGAGGTTATTTATTTAGACATTTCTGTTGATGAGGCTCTTAAAACAATTCTTTCAACAGGGATTATTAATCCAGTGGAAAAGAAAAAACGCAAGAGAAAACCAATTGAAAAACAAGAAAGTTAAATTTCTTGAGAGGAAATTTCTTTTACAAATAGTTTTAGTTTTTCAATATCTCGAGCGGCTAAAATTTGTTTATATATTTTAGCATTTGCTTGGCCGTGGAATAACCCCATTAAATGTGGGCAAATAATGCTTAAATGTTGCTTATTTTTTTCAAGATAAGGTATCATATTTTCTATTATTTGAACTCTTGAAAGGGGTTGTTCTGTTGTGTTATAAAAAAGATTATCGACGCCACTTAATGCATAAGGATTTCCATAGGCCAGTCGCCCAATCATTGCACCATCAACATATTTTAAATGTTCCTTTGCACTGTCAAGTGACAAAATATTCCCGTTAATTGAAATAATCATATCGGGGAAGCTTTTTTTTAGCTGATAGACAACATCATAGTTCAGTTGCATTTTTTCTGCACGATTCTCTTTGGGTGACCAATTAAGTTTTGCTTTTCTTGCATGGACAATAAGGTGATGACAACCAGCCTCTTTCATTAATGATGCAAAATGAAATAACTCTTTAAAACCATCTCCTTGTGTGTCAGATAGTGCTATTCTCGTTTTAACACTGACAGGAAGGGGAACCTTTTTTAACATTGTGTCAACACATTCGGCAACAAGTTCGGGTGTTTTCATTAAGATAGCACCAAATTTGCCAGCTTGAACGCGTGAAGATGGGCATCCTGCGTTAATGTTTATCCCTTGATAACCATAATCGTAAGCATATTTTGCACATTCAGCCATCATATCAGGATGTGATCCGCCAACTTGCAAAATAAGGGGATGTTCAACCTCGTTATAGCTGATTAATTTTTCTCTATCTCCGAGCAAGATTGCAGGCATGGCCGTCATTTCTGTATAAAAAACGGCATGTTTTGTAATTTGACGCAAAAAATATCTAAAATGTCGATCTGTCCAATCTAACATTGGAGCAATAGATATTTGGTGTGTTTTTTTGTTTTTTTCTTGTGTTTTCATGATTTTTGGTGTACATTGACAAAAAGAGTTTAGCATAATATACAATATATTGAAGCAAAAAGCAAAGGAAAAAGGAGGTAGTATGACCCTAAACGAAAGTGAAATTAAAAAAGTTCAGACATATTTGCAACAACTTTTTTGGAATCCAGAGATTAATGTTCAAAAAGGGACGGGTGTTGATGCACCAGCTGAAGTTTTTATTGGCAAAGAATTTGTGGGTGTTATCTATAAAAACGACGATGATGGGGATATTTCTTTTGACTGGAATATGTCGATTTTAGCTGAAGATATTGAACAATTTTAATGGGTAAAAAATGAGTGATTTTTTTAAAAATGATAAACAACCAAAATGCATCATTCTTGATTGGGATGGGACATTAGTTGACGTTGAACCTGTTATTCATCAAGCGTATAAAGCAACTTTGCAAGAAATTAACAGCCCGTTAAAAGACGCATGGAGTCCTGTTGATACGCATCAGCAAAATGGTTTAGCACCAAAAGATATATTTGATAATGAACTCATTTGGGGTGATTATAAGGGTGAAGATGGTCTTGCAAAACAGCTTTTTTATAAACATTATAGAGCCTTAATGGCTGAGGATAAAAAGGCTCCTTATTTGAAAGAGGGTGCATTGGAGCTATTGCAAACATTAAACGCTGCATATCCGACTGCACGTGTTGTTATTTTGGCTGCTAAAACACACGATATTTTGAATAATGAGGTTGCTTCAAAATCAGAATTATCCTCATGGGTCAATGCTGTTTGGGGAACGGATGCAAAACGTGGTTTTTCAAAACAAAATGATGCTATTTTTCATGAGGCCGTATTTGGTTTGGATATATCTGATAACCCGCATTTACGAATGGGGGAAGTTGTTTATATCGGTGATAATGTTGATAAGGACACAGATTTTGCTCGTATTTGTCAGATTTCTCCTGTTATTGTGAATGACAAGGATAAAAGAGCGGATTACATATCTTTAAACGAACTAACCAATGCAGTTAGAACACAATTTAGAGAACGCAATATGGCTCTTTTAAAATCTCAAAAACAAACACCTCATATTAATAATACACATACAAATGGATAGATAAATTTTTTATGGTTTCTTTTTTCTACGAAGTATAAAAAATAATATTATATTAACGCACACCAATATCGTAATATTTACTATGGCAGCAGTATCAGTAGTAGAGAAGTTTCTAGAATCATCAACAGCCACGTCTGCTATGGCGGGAAGTGATAGTAAACAAAAAATAAAGAGAGAAAGGGTCCTCATTGTTACCTCTATAAAATTTTAAATGATTTAAAAACTATAATATATTCGCACTTAGTATGTCAATATATGATGCATAAGATTATATATAACACCAATACCAAATGATGATAAATTGCAAAACGCAGAAATTAAAAATGGGGATATTTTTGTGTTTTTTAAGCAATGTTTATAAATAAAAGATTCGAAAAACAACACAATTGTTTCAATTATAAATAAATACAATCCATATAAATAAGCATTATTAAAAATCAAAATAAAAAAAACACCAATATTAACAATAGGATTGGTTAATACCTGTGTTAATATAATGATAAAAAAATTATGCCATGAGCGAATACGCAAAAAAAAGGCGATAACAACTTCAATTAAAATTGTGAAACCTAAAGGTATTAAAAGATAAGATAATGTTTCCATAATATACTACGCTTTCTCAATTTTAAATAACCCAATGTATAGAATAACGAGGGATATAAGGACTAAAGATGTTAGACCAATAGGAGTGAAAAATGGGTATTTGTGACCAAATAGAAAGGGAGTGGCTCCTAAAAATAACATAAATGTTAGTAATCCAAAAGCCATTCCTTTTTGATTTGGAATTAAATTGGTTAATGCGGATAGAGTAATGGGCATCGTCATATTAAATAATAAAACACCAATTATTCCCATAGATATTCCAATATAATTATCTTGAAAAGCAAAATAAAAACTAAGTGCAGATAATGATAGTGAAATAAAGGCGACTTTTTTAATGCCAAATTTATCACTTAAAATTCCTCCGAGCATTTTTCCCATGACAATCCCTATGGTAAAAACCAATCCAATAATAAAAATGTTTTTCCAACTAAAAGCAAGGACAAATCCTGTATAACTGCGTAATAAAACAGTTAAACATAAACAAAAAATCATAAGGATTTTTAATTTTGATAGAGTAAACGGGTTATTTTTTTTATATCCCAATTGTTCATGAAATTTATAATAGATAAGAGATGATAAAAAACACCCGATAATCATTAATCCTATAAAAAAATAAGGCATATATATCCCTTTAAAAAATTGTTGGACTCCTAAAAAAATCCCTAATGCACCAGAAGAAACAAAAATGCCAGGAATTGTCGCTTTCTTTTTAGCTAAATGGAGGATGTCAACTCCTGCACCAATATGAAAAAAGGCATTCCCAATACCTGCAATGACACAAGCAGTAATGCCAAGGGGGACGCAAATATATGCCAATAAAACAAGCATACATCCTATCATGGAAAAATGAGGATTCTTGTTTACATAATCTGCAATGGTACCTATTGGTAATTGGACTGCAAATGCAAAAAAATTATAAAGTAAAAAGGCATAAAAAATATCATGAATATTATTCAATAATGGATGAATTTGATGATATAACAAAAATGCACAAGCAAAATCGACACAAAAATGCAAAAATGTGTAAATTCCTACGATTGAAATAAGCATTTTTCATCCTTTTAATAAATCGGCAGATTAAGTCTTTTTATATAAAAGTATGTATATGGTAAAAACATTTTTTTTGCAAACGATTTTTCAGATAGAGGATGGGCGTGTTTTGAATTAAAAATAGAAGTAGTTTATTTTGTGTTTGAAAATTATTTTGCTAAAAATAAAAAAAAGACTTGCATTTAAAAATAAAATAATGTATAAGTACGATTACCAATTAATATTGGGCTGTCGCCAAGTGGTAAGGCAACGGTTTTTGATACCGTCATTCGTTGGTTCGAATCCAGCCAGCCCAGCCAATAAAAGAACCTCCCTTGTGGAGGTTTTTTTGTTGGCTGAGTTGTGGGGATTTGAGCAACGAATGGCATGAAGTTGGTTCGTTCACGGAGCGTCAGCGTAGTAGATGCCGTAGGCAGTCCGAACAAAGTGAGGACGAGGGATTTATCCCGAGCAATCCAGCCAGCTTTAGGGATAACAGATAAGTCGCTAGAAATAGCGACTTTTTCTTTATTTTACAAGCATTTAAACTGGTTTGAAGATGAATATATTTTGAAGTCTAGTTTTGCAGTATCTTCGAACTTGCTTCTATATTTTTCAATAACTTAGCAAATTTCAGCCATTTTTGAGTATAAAAAGAACCTATGTAAAAATTTGCAGTGGTTGGATAAAAAAATTCAATATAATGTGCTTATTTTCCATAAAAAATTTGCGTTTATAATAAGTTATCTATAAAATCATTTTATATTTTATAAGGAGATTTTAAATGAGCAAAAAATTAGAAGCTAAGATAACCTGTCCTCACTGTAATTGCCTTTTTGATATGAAATTATATCGCTCAATATAAGGTGAATATCCTGAAAATAAAGAATTAGTATTATCAGATAAAATTAATGTAGCTCATTGTCCTAATTGTCATAAAGATACTAAATTAGTTTTTTCTTTGCTCTATACAAATACTCCTAAAAAAATTGCAGTTTGGTGGGAATCTGAATTTGACCAACAAGTCGAGAAAGATATAAATGCATATAAACTTAATGCCCCCAAAAGTCATTTAGCTAATGCTCAAAGAATTAGAGATTGGAATGAATTTAAAAATAAAATTATAGAGTTGGAAAAAGAAACAAATGAATCTTTAGTTTCTGTTAATAGATTTAATAACGAGCCTATAATTGGAGCCATCAAAACAGACAAAGATATCACAATTGTAAATAATTCGAGTATTGGCAGAAAAGAATATATATGGAAATCTATTTTGCTATGCTTCTTTTATTCTTTAGCAAAGTCATGGCACATATTTTTTGGATTTGTATTATTCATACCCTTTTTGCTTGTGATGAGTGATATTATAATAAAAAGAAGTCATGATATAAATAAAAAAGGATATATACCAGTAATACTTCTTACTCTTTCTGTTGCTTGCTCTTTTTACAATTTAACATTACCTATATCTATGTTATTTGCTTTTATCTTATCTTTTTATGATATATTTTTTCTAATATTAAAAATAGGAGAAGGAAAAAATAAATATGGGGATGAATTACCTTTCAAAAAAACAACAGCTTTAGAACAATTTGGAGCGTTTATTGTTTTCATTATTGTTTCTATTAGATTATATCTGATGGCTATAATAATTGAAAGTTTTATTTACTAAAATAAATATAATAAAGCAAAGATAAACCACATTTATTTTTCCTGATAAAACATATATCAAGCAAAATCGCTCATACAGGGTAGAAAAACGACTTTTGTTATCCCAAAATAAAAGCTATCTATACTGAAATTGCAGACAATGTAAAAATGGTTAACCTTATTTTATTTTTTTCTCTTTGGGCTTTGTTTCTAAGCAAGTTAACATAGAATATCCAAACTCTGTTAAATAAAGTCCCGCTGTTGGTTCATTTAATTTACGATTGCTTGATAACCTTTGATTAAAAAAAGTAGAAATTAACCCTAGTTTTTCTAATAAAATAATTGATGGATCTTTTATACCATTGAATGGATATAGTATATCTATAAGGTTCTCTTTATTAAATGTTTCTCCATTAAAACACATGTAATATTTTTGACCATAAGCTCCTGTTATTTGATTGATAACTAACCAAAGGTCAAAATATATACTTATTTTAGATTGATGATAATAAATATTCTTTAATAAATTTGCTTCGCGACTACCAATTTGAGAAAGAATTTCAGCATATTGTAACTGGATAGGATTATAATTCTCTGCAGCTTCAACCAATAACTTAGCCCATAAATCATACATTTCTTCTTCATATTCACAAGCAGCTTCCTTCATAAACGGAATTGAAAATTTAAGGGGTGGAGGGAGAATATTTATGCCGAAATTATCTTTTATTTCTTTTGCTCTCATCAAAATTTTTTGACAATTTTCTATTTGTTTTACTATTAACCCTGATTTTATTTGTTTAAATTTTTCTTTAGGCATACACATAACTTCTAATGTATTTTCAAATAAGGCATCTATAGCTCCTCTTGTTTCGATACTTACATTATTGTTTGCCAATAACTGGTTATTACTCGCAATAGTATTATCGTTAAGATTCTCACTTATTGCCTTATTATCACTAGCAAGCTTATTATTTTGTATTTTCATTAATTTTACTACTTTTTGTTGATTATTGCACATATTTATTATCTAGGAATTTTATTTTGATAATGCAAGGGATTAGCTAAACAAATTGCAAAAAACATTACTTTACAAAAAAAACAATAACTTGCTCGAGGATTGAGTGTCTTCTCCAACCAAAACAGATAAGTTGCTAGAAATAGCGACTTTTTTATTGTAATAAGAAAACCACCAGCTAGGCTGGTGGTTCCGTAGAGCTTATAGCTTTACATCCAAAAAATCCTTTCGTATAAGAGA
>CALARE010000086.1 GCA_937888725.1 uncultured Alphaproteobacteria bacterium
GATGAAGGTTTTTAAACAATATCATCCTAAGGTAATTTCAACACTGCACCTTGATAAAATGGCTGTTGGGGACAAACAAGGGGAAGCGCACAATATGGGCGACGGGGTGACGGTTGTGGTTGCTCAAAAGAAAGATGGGCAAGCTCAAGAACAAACCCAAGGAAAAACACAGCCACATCTTGACCACCGACTTTCAATAAGTGGTCAAGATGTGGCTGAAACGACAAGTGAAGGGGGAATAGTTCAGAAAAATCGCAATTCTTATTTGATGGCTAAATGATGATTTTTATTGTAACTCATTAATTTTTATGTTAATTTGATGCTAAGTTGTTTATAAAAAAAAGAAGGATAATAAAATGACCGATACACAGCAGGCTAATGACTTTGAAAAGTTTAAAGAAGAAATGAAAGTTAACTATGAACAGATGAGTGATAGAGAAAAAGCAACCTATTGGGTAAACAGCGTGTATGGTCTGTATAAAGAAAAAAGGTTGCCAACCTCGGTATCTGATAAGTTACTTTTTGAAAAATTGCAGGAAATTATGGAAATTACAGCAACGGATGAAATTTCAAAACAGGTTCTTACAAGATTAGCCAGTACATTAAAGAGTCGCCAAAATGCTGTATTTGATATCTACCGTAAAGAAGCACGGCAAGAAGCTGAACAAGCAAATAAGGCACGGGAAAATAAATCTGACGCCCGTATTTCAGCAGCGATCAAAAAATCAAGTGTTTCTAAAGAACAATAAAAATTATCGGGGTATGTAAAAAGGGGGACGTGCTATGGCTAAGGATAAAAAGAATACAAATAAAGATGAAAATGCCACTAAAAATTCAACTGGTGAAAAAAAGAATAAACCTATTGAAGTTTATTATGTGAAAGGAGTTTTACAGGCCCCTTTTAATGATAATGAGAAGGCGATGAATGAATTATTAAAAAAATTATCAGAACTCACCTATGAATCGGAATTGGGTAAACATGAGGGACTATTTCGTGATAGAGCTGGGAAGGCATCATGGATAAAAGAAGAAAGACGCATTATATCTATTGCGCCAAATGGAAATGGGCGTTCTGATAAAGGGCGTTTATATGCTCACTATGATCGGGAAACTGGTAGATTATACATAGTAGAATATCTCTCAGATCATATTCAGATGAAAAATAAGATGAACGAACTTATTAATAATGGGGTTCCAGATGGTTGGAAAAAGGCTATTGATGTTCATCAAAAAGCTTTAAATGAAAACAGAGAACCGCCAATTAAACCATTTACAACCTATGACCCCAAGGTTAAAACAATAGTAGAAATGGCGGAAAAACAAGGAGTAGATCAGGTATGGGAATTCGAATCGGCTCGTGAAGCAGCGATAAGAGATTTGTTTGGTGGGGCAGAATCGCCAGAGGATTTTAAAGATTTATTAAATGGGTATTTGGATAGTGAGCGTCCTTTATCACCAAAAAAAGAAAGAGAGTTGTTTTTAAAGTATATAGATGAAAGATATCAACGAGAACTGGAGGAGATTGATGAATTAGAAAGTGAAGCAAGAAGAGAAGGAGTGGAACTAGATCTTTCAAAAGATAGAGCAAATGCTGAAAAAACAAAAGAATTAAGGCAGATTGTAGTGGATGTATTTGCCAAAAAATATGGAATTAAGCCTGTAGAGAGTGAAGTTGACCATACGCCTCAAAATCAGGGAGAGACTGATTCTTCAACAGGAAGAAATCAACATTCAGGTTCTCGTGTTAAGGTAAAAAATATTGCTAAGATGGGAGTTCTAACTTTAGGTGGAACAGTGGTAATGGGTTTGACAGCTGACCAAATTTTGGGGAATAAAAATTCCACTTTGGCAACTGCGGTTATACCTGTTGCTCCGTTTTTAGAGGAAGGTGTTGTAACTTTGGCGGATAAGGCACTGACAAGAGCATCCCCAAAAACAGCTCAAGCGACAGTAAAAGGGGCTGTAAAAGCAGGTGCCAAAACTACTAAAACAGTAAAAATGGCTTTAAAATCAGCTCAAATGCTAGCAAAAGAGGCCGTAAATGCAGGGGGTGTAACCACTATGTTGATGGCGGCAGTAGATCCGAAAGGAACGCGTGAATTTATAGATGATATGGTACATCTGCGGGTAACGAAATTGGGAACCGAGTCTTTAGAAGGGGCACAAACACTTTTGCATGATCCGTGGGCGGTAGCTGATGCTATAGGCAATAATGTTGCCTTAACTATTTCCAATCATTATGCGGGAACTGAAGGTGTTGAAGATGCTCTAGCTAGAACGGGTCTTGCCTTAGGTCAAGGGATGTTAAATATCGGTGATACCGTTTGGGGTGCTTCTGCTTCTGTGGCAGATGTTCGTAGTGCTTGCTATAATTGGACATTTGAAAAATTGGGGCTTGATGTTCGTTTTGCAAGAGACGTTGTTACATATGAAGCATATAAGCGAGATCCGCTTAAATTTGTGGGTATTTTGATTGTTCCAACAACAGTTAATGCCAAGACAGGCTTGCGGTCTGATGATGATTTATTGAGTATTGTAGATCGGGGTGATTCTAAGGCATTAGAGGCTTATATCAAAAAGGGAAAGGAAGATGTTAACCGCCCCTTTAAGGGGAGGTATAATGAGGATTATATCCCTCATGAGTCAGCCCTTGCAATGGCGGCAGATAAAGGCAAAATGGAGGTTGCTAAGCTTCTTTATGAGCAAAAAGGAGTAAATTTAAATGCTGTTAATACGGCAACGGGTGATACAACTTTGATGTGTTTATTGAATGGTATTGCCCCGGATCCTTTTGAATCTGAATATAAAAGAGGAAGACCTGATTTATCTATATATCAGCCTGAAGAAAAAAACAACATTATTATCGCTCAGGCGATGATTGATGATATGCTTCATAATAAAAATATTGATATTGAAGCTGTTAATAAAATAGGGGAAAATGCTTATCTTGTAGCGGCAAAAACGGGTAATCTTGCGGCAGTTGCTAGACTTGCTGAAATGGGTACAGATTTAAACAAACAAAGTGCAAACGGTTCAAATGCATTACATTTAAGTTTTCATAATCAACAAATGACTATGAATTTGTTAAAAATGGGTGTAGATGCTAACCATGTCAACAAAAAGGGTGAAACGCCCTTGATGGCCTCACTTGTAAGTGGTGATAAAAATTTAGTAAGTACATCTATGTTGTTGATGCATGCGAATGAAAAAGGTATTGAACAGTTAAAGAAAAGTCCACACTGTCTGCGAGCTCTTGATGCGATGCTTAAAGAAAATCCAGAAGCTTTAGGTGCTATTATGTTGGCTGAAAATCATGCCTTACAAGCGTTTATTAAAGAGCGTTATGCAACAGAATTTGCAAAAATAAAGCAACCGAATGAGCAAGATAAAACTCAATCGATGTTTGAAGGGGAAGATAATGGTACCGCTAATTTAATAGATGAAGTTCAGCCCGTCTTTGAGGAGGTGGAAGAAAATCAAGATACCTCTTTTAATGTTACAGACGGGGTGATGGTTGTGGTTGCTCAAAAGAAAGATGGGCAAGCTCAAGAACAAACCCAAGAAAAAACACAGCCACATGCACAGCCACAGGCAGATCAACACCTTGCAAATAATGGTTCTGAGGTTAAAGAGAATGATCAAAACGACATCATTGAGCGACAAAAAACAGCAGAACGCGTATAAAAAGATATACCTTTATTAAAGGGGGCTTTTTAAAGTCCCCAATTATTTTAGAGTGTTTTTTATCGTGTATGAAAAATTTATTGCTCTAAATTGCCAAATTTACCAAATTCACCATTGAAATAGAGCTTAACCGTCCCAACAGGGCCGTGACGTTGCTTGGCGATGATTGCTTCGGCTTGATTGGCAAGAAGAATTTTCTTATCCTCCCACTCTTTCATTCGCAGGGCAAATTTTTCAGGTGTTTCATTCAGGTGTTTGACAGGAACATCATTTTGTAAATAATAAATTTCACGAAACACAAACATCACAATATCAGCATCTTGCTCAATGGAACCAGATTCACGAAGATCGGACAGTTGTGGGCGTTTATTATCCCGTTGTTCCACCAAACGAGAGAGCTGTGATAATACAAGAACGGGAACATTAAGCTCTTTTGCCATAATTTTGAGTTGACGTGTCATTTCGGATAATTCTTGCACACGGTTTTCACTGCGTCCTGCAGAGTTGATGAGTTGTAAATAGTCAATCACAATGAGGCCAAGACCTTTTTCTTTATCCCGTTTCATGCGTCTTGCTCTGTTTTTAATCGCTGTAACGGTAATGCCTGGCGTTTCATCAAGATAAAGGGGAACACGACTAAGTAAGGCAACACCAGCTGCCAATTCATCAAATTGTTGATCGGTTAATTTCCCCGTCCGCATCAAGTGGCCAGAAACTTCCGCTTTTGCAGATAAAATACGCCCTGCTAATTGTTCGGCAGACATTTCAAGTGAAAAAAAGGCAACAGATTTTTTTTCAGCTCCAGGTTTTTTGTTTTCTTCTTCAAATTTGACCGCTGCATTATAAGCAATGGTTAATGCAAGAGCTGATTTACCCATCGCAGGACGACCCGCTAAAATCAATAAGTCAGAATCATGTAATCCACCAAGTAATTTATCCATCTCAGCAAGGCCCGTTGTTACACCTGAAACGCCAGACGGCGTGTTCATCGCTTTTTGTGCGGAAAGCAGTGTTGCTTGTAGAGCGGTGTTCAACATCTGTGGTCCGCCTGTCATCTCTCCCGCATTTGCAATTTCATAAAGGCGTTTTTCAGCATGTTCAACCTGACTGATTGCTTCTTCATCAATATTAATTGTGAATGCATCATTCACAACATCATTGCCAAGTGCAATCAGTTGACGACGGATAAAACGATCCAAAATCTGACGGCCATAATCACCCGCATTAATGATGGTTGCAGAAGCGGCCGCCAATTGCATTAAATAAGAGGCTCCGCCCACTTCTTTTAACTTGTCATCATTTTCAAAATAGGCTTTGAGCGTAATTGGGTCAGCAATACGACCTTGATCAATATAAAATTTGCACGCTTCAAAAATTTTGCCATGAACAGGGTTGGCAAAACATTCGGGACGCAAAAATTCTGCCACTTTTTCCATTGCTCTATTATTGGATAAAATAGCACCAAGGAGGGCTTGTTCAGCCTCCAAATTTTGCGGTGGAATACGCATACTCTCTTCCATCATAGCGTGGTGTTCCTCAACCTTTTTGTTCGAATCGTTCTCAATTAAAATAGTTAATAATATATTAACATACACAAAAAAAATAATAATGTAAAGTTAAAATAAAGGATTGCAATTTTATTTTTTTTTTAGTAAAGTGTTGTGTGAGAACAAAAAGAGATTTTATGATTTAAAAGTGGTGTCAATATTTAAAAAATATAATTTTTGAAAAGGGTCTGAAATGATTGGAAAATTAAGGGGTTATGTGGATGGTATTTTTGACACATTTATCTACCTTGATGTGAATGGGGTTGGATATCGTGTTTTTTGTTCGACAAAAACCATGTCTAGTCTTTCAAAGGGGGAGGAGGTAACTCTTTTTGTTGAAACACAGGTGCGTGAAGATCATATTCACTTGTTTGGATTTTTATCTTTGGCTGAGCAAGAGGTGTTTAATACCTTGACGGGTGTGCAAGGTGTGGGTGCTAAAGTTGGAATGGCAATTTTGTCAGTTTTAGGGCTTAATGAAATTGCGATGGCGGTTGCAACAGGGGATAGTAAAGCGTTCACCCGTGTTTCGGGGATAGGTCCAAAGTTGGCAACGAGAATTGTGACCGAGCTTAAGGGAAAATCAGGTCTTTTAAATGCAGATATGATGGAAATAAATGCTACACCTGCAACGGGTTCTATTTCTTCAGATGCAAGGATTTTGCAAGATGCTATTTCAGCACTTGTGAATTTGGGTTATTCAAGGACTGAGGCGGGGATTAAGGCCACTGAAACATTAAAATTAAATCCCGATGCGTCATTGTCAGATGTGATACGTTTAACACTCAAAGAAATGGGTAAATCAAATGGCTGAAAATAGATTAATTACACCGAAAAAAACAGCACAAGATGAGGAGATTTATAACTCAATTAGACCGCAATGTTTGGCAGATTTTACGGGTCAGAAAACATTGTGTGAAAATTTGGCGGTGTTTATTCGGGCTGCAAAAGAAAGAGGAGAGGCTTTAGATCATACACTCTTGTTTGGCCCGCCAGGCCTTGGTAAAACAACGCTTGCACAAATTATTTCAAAGGAATTGGGGGTTGGTTTTCGCCCAACATCGGGTCCGATGATTTCAAAGGCGGGTGATTTGGCGGCTATTTTGACAAATTTGGAACCAAGAGATGTTCTTTTTATTGATGAAATTCATCGTTTAAATCCGACGGTGGAGGAAGTGCTCTATTCTGCGATGGAAGATTTTCAATTAGACATTATCATTGGGGAGGGGCCTGCTGCTCATTCGGTTCGGATTGATTTGCCTCCCTTTACATTGGTTGGGGCAACCACACGCAGTGGTCTTTTGTCTACGCCATTAAGAGATAGATTTGGTATTCCCATGCGTCTTGAATTTTATGAGCCTGAGGAGTTAATGAAAATTGTCACCCGTGGGGCAAAAATTATGCAACTTGAGATGACAAAAGAGGGGGCATTTGAAATTGCAAAACGTTCTCGAGGGACGCCTCGTATTGCTGGGCGATTGCTCAGACGTGTGCGTGATTTTGCACTTGATAGGGCGGTAACACCTGAAATTGCGGATATGGCCTTAACTCGTTTAGAGGTGGATAATTCGGGTCTTGATTTGATGGATAGGCGGTATTTGACATGTATTGCCCTTAAATATGGTGGCGGTCCTGTGGGGGCTGAAACGCTTTGTGCTGCATTGTCAGAGGAAAGGGATACAATTGAGGAAATTATTGAGCCATATTTAATGCAATTAGGACTTGTGATGCGAACCCCTCGGGGGCGTGTGCTTTCACAAGCAGGGTATAGACATTTGGGAATGGCGGTGCCTAAAAATCAGGTGCAACCAGATTTGTTGGAGAATTTAAAATGAAGCATTCTTATAAAGTGCGTGTTTATTATCAAGATACGGATGCTGGTGGTATTGTCTACCATTCAAAATATTTGGATTTTGCTGAACGGGCACGCTCTGAATTATTGGTTGACATGGGTTTGTCAAATAAAAAATTGATTGAACAAGGGGTGGCGTTTGTGTTGCGAAATGCCTCTGTTCAATATAAGGCTCCTGCTCGATTAGATGATGTGATTGATGTTCAAACAAGTGTGAAAGAAATTAAAAATGCAAGCCTTGTTATGCAACATCAATTTATCGTTGATGGAAAGGAAATTGTTTTAATCGAATTACAACTTGCCGTTATTAATCCATTAACGTTGACCCCTATTCGTATGACACAAGAATTAAAAGATGAATTTATTAGATATTACCAAGAAAACGAGGAGAAAAGAGTATGAATGAAGTAGCTAGTCGTTCCTCCTTATCCATGTACTCCATGTTTGTGGATTCGGATTTATTTATGAAATTGTTGATATTGGGGTTATTGTTCGCCTCAATTTGTTGTTGGGCGATTATTTTTGATAAAGCTTTTTTACTTAAACGTATTCGTTTAGGGATGAAAGCGTTTGAGGAACAATTTTGGTCGGGTGGTTCTTTGGAGGCAATTTATAACAATCATGTGAAAAATCCATCTAATCCACTGGCGATTATTTTTGTTGCTGCGATTAAGGAATTCCGCCGTTCCTTATCTGAAAAGAAGAAAACAGGAGCAGCGATTAAAATTCAAAAACGTGTTGATAAGATGATGCAAATTTCCATTGATAAACAGGTGGATAAGCTTGAAACAAAAATGGTGTTTTTAGCATCAACGGGTTCGGTTGCACCATTGTTAGGTTTGTTTGGTACTGTGTGGGGAATTATGGATAGTTTTAATGCAATTGGGTTGACGCAAAGCACCAATATTGCAGCGGTTGCCCCAGGGGTAGCTGAAGCACTCTTTACAACAGCGGTTGGGTTAATTGCAGCCATTCCCGCTGTGATTGCGTATAATAAACTGACAAACGATATTGACAGAATTGCACATCGGATGGAAACTTTTTCAGATGAGCTGAGTGCTATTTTATCACGCCAAATTGAACAGGTGGAGAGCGAGTAATGGCTAGAACTTCAAAACGCACACGCATTCGGGCAGAGATTAATTTGACACCGCTTATTGACGTGATGACTTGTTTGCTTGCTATTTTTATGCTGACAGCACCAATGCTTACTTCGGGTATTCCGCTTAATTTGCCCAAGGGTGATGGCAAACAAATTGAAGGAGATGAAAAAACGCTTGATATTAGTGTGGATTCTAAAGGGAAAATTTATGTAGGCCAAGATCCAATTGAAATGAAAAATTTGGTTGCAAAAGTACGGGCAATTGTGACTGAAAACCCAAGTATTGCAATGGTGATAAGTGGGGATAAGGCAGCCTCTTACGGTACTGTGATAGAAGTGATGGCTTTACTTCGTTCAGCAGGGTATACGCAAGTTGGATTAAAAACAGATGCCAAAATTATGGAGCCAAAGTAGATGATGCATTTGTATGAAGACGAACATGAAATTGAACGGCAATCTTCTTGTTTGGGGTTGTCGGTGGGTCTTCATATCTTAATTTTAATATTGATGTGTTTTAATTTTTCGTGGAATACAGATGAGTTTGAAAAATCTCCTCCAGCCATTTTGATGGTTGATTTAACAAAGGTTAAAATTGATGAAAAAACAAATTTACCCCCTCTTGTGAAAGAGGTGAAAAAAGAAGAATCCAAACCGCAAGAGGTTAAGCAAGAGAAAAAGACAGAACCGAAAAAAGAGGATAAAACCCCTCTTGTGAAAAAAGAAGCAGTAGCCCCGAAGGTAGAACCTCAAAAACCAGTTGAAACGCCGAAAAAAGAAGCGGTTAAGGTGCAAGAAAAAAAGGTTGAACCGAAAAAAGAGGTGAAAAAAGAACCAAAGAAAGAAGTTAAGAAAGAAAAACCCAAGCCACAGGAAAAACCAAAACCCAAGG
>CALARE010000087.1 GCA_937888725.1 uncultured Alphaproteobacteria bacterium
ACACCCATTTTTTACCCCAAAATGGGAAAAATAATTCTGTGACCAACAAACGACCCTTTTTTTTACACACTTAAAATTTAGCCACAGCCCAGCAAATCCAAGCCTTTTAACCGATTCGCGAATCGGGCAAAATCACACCTTTTTAAAAAATTAACCCATTGATTTTAAAAGAAAAAAATTTTTTCATTTTAACACATTTATTCTTCCCATTTTTTATAAACTCGAGATTACTTTAACCCATCCATCACATCGAGGTTATAAAATGCTCAAACGCCAGTAAGTTAAAATGAGGCTTTTGGCAATATCTAGGGCGATTCACCTCCCTAGAGTACCAATTCCGACTGACACAATAAAAAAATACAAAACATCCCTCTTGCAAAAAAAGAGGGATGTTCATTATTTAGCTGAGGTAATATTCAAAAAAGATAACAAGTAAGCGTATTAACTCAACAGCTGTAAGCACCAATGCATAAGACAGCAATGTATTTAGTGCAATTGAAACCTTAGATGGTTTAACAGGCTCATCACCGTACTTGTTCGGACCTTTAGTCCCAGAAATAAGTGAGAGAATAAAATACCCAAAAATACTAAAAATATAAATAATCGCAAATTGTGGCAAACTTGCAAGTGTGCTTAATATACCAAAAACAAGAATGAATAACAATGCACCCCAAACACCACTTCTTCCAATATCATGGAATCTACGAACACTAAGCGTGAAAAGTGCGGCAATTAACAATGAAAAAGCTACAATAATGGCATATGATAAATTGGTAGAAAATACACTATAAGGCACTAAAAGAGGGAAAAGCAAAATAGAAACGTTCCAAAAAACTAAAAATTCAGTTCTGCTGGCTCGCCCCTCAAATGAAAACATATTAAGCCATGAGTCAAAATAAAGCTGAAAAATATTTCTTGTCTTTTTGGCAGGTTCAACACTTGTTTGTTGTTCTAACACAGGTGTTGTTTGTGTTTCAACAACTGGGTCATCAAGCACAACAGTAACCGTTTTAACAGGGGCTTTTTTTACAGCTTTTGCCCTTGTTGTTGATTTGGTCGTCTTTTTTGCGACTGTTTTTTCAACAGGCGGGATGATTTCTTTTACCTTTTTTGTGGATTTTGTTGGAGTTTTAGATACTTTTTGTACCGCTACAGATTTTACAGCGACCTTTTTTGTTGTTTTTTTACTTACTGTTTCCGTCTCTTTTTTTTGTGATTTTTTAACCACTGGCTTAGCCGTTTTCTTTGTTTTAGATTGTGTTTTTTCCATAGTTTTCTCCAATTTTTGTTATACCACTTATTGCAATATAAAAGATTTTTTTTGAAAAAACAAGAGGTAATTAACAGAATTAAAAATTAAAAAGAAATAATAATTATAATCCGTTAATCACCAAATTTATTGCTACGAGGGAATCCAACTGGTGGAATTTTCCCAACAGTTGCACGCTTTGTAAGCCAAAGAGAAATATTGCGTTCAACACGAATCCCATTTCCCGATGGGAATGACAAGCCATCCTCAATATTAAAGAATTTTGCATCACTTAAACGGGCTTCTTGATAACGTTGTAAAATGACACCACTGCCTCTTGTCATCATTGGAATTTCATCTGCACAAAATACAATCATCTTTCTGTTTGTACCAATAACGGCAACGTGTGACCCCGTAACAGGTTTACATAAACATGCTTTATCATCATCAGGAAGATTGAGAATAATTTTTCCCGCTCGTGTTTGAGCAATCACATCATTCGAACTGACAATAAAACCCTTACCTTTTGATGAGGCAACCAATAGCTTTGTATCTGGTTGATGAATAAGCATCGTAATCACATCAGCATCTTCTGTAATATCAATTTGCAATCTAAGTGGTTCACCAAAACCTCGACCACCTGCTATAGAATTCCCTCTCAACGTATAAAAACGACCATTTGTTGTAAAGAAAATAATGTTATCCGTTGTATAGGTTTGCAAAGTGCATTTAAGTCCATCGCCCTCTTTAAATTTTAAATCATCAACAGGCGTGTGACCCTTAAGTGCTCGAATCCAACCTTTTTTAGACAACACAACTGTAATAGGTTCTTTTTCAATCATTGCCTCAATTGGAACCTCAACAGCAATAGGAGCTTCTTGCAAAATAGTCCTTCTCGCCCCAAGTGCTGTTTTTTGCCCAAATTTTGTTTTGATTTCTTTGATTTCAAGAGCTAAACGTTCATCTCGTAATTCTTTTGATTGAATCAATGCTTCAAGCTCAGCCTTTTCCTTCAACAACGATGCATGTTCATCACGAATCTGATTTTCCTCCAACTTACGCAGAGAACGTAACCGCATGTTTAAAATCGCCTCAGCTTGAACATCTGTCAGATTAAATTCTGCCATCATAACCGCTTTAGGTTCGTCCTCATTTCGGATAATCTCAATTACACGATCAAGATTTAAAAAGGCAATTAAAAACCCTTCCAAAATTTCCATGCGATGTATAATCTTATCTAAACGGTACTGCGAACGACGAATTAAAACTTGATCACGGTGTTTTAAAAATGCCTGTAACACTTCTTTAATATTCATCACTTTAGGTGTGTGATCAGCATCAAGCACATTCATATTAAGGTTAAAATTAACCTGCAAATCAGTATTTTTAAACAAATGTTCCATCAATTGCTCTGGTGCAACCGTACGAGATTTTGGTTCAAGAACAATTCGGACAATGTCTGACGATTCATCTCTGATATCAGCAAGAAGTGGCAATTTCTTTTCAGATAATAATTTTGCAATACGCATAATTAAATCTGACTTTTGAACCATATAAGGAATCTCTGTCACAATGATTTGATATTGTCCATGAGAGAGTTCCTCTTTCTCCCATTTGGCACGAACCTTCATCGCACCACGCCCTTCTTTGTATGCTTTTATAATATTTGCACGCGGTTCAGCTAAAATTCCACCCGTTGGGAAATCTGGACCTTGGATAAAATCCATCATTTTTTCAACATCTGCATCAGGATGTTTAATAAGATACAAAAGGGCATCTGAAATCTCACCAACATTATGTGGCGGAATGTTGGTTGCCATACCAACCGCAATCCCCGAAGCACCATTTGCCAACAAATTTGGGAAAGCCGCTGGCATAACAGTTGGCTCATCTTCTTCACCATCATAGGTCTTATCAAAATCAACCGCATTATCATCCAACCCATCCATCAATGCAACAGCAACCGCTGTTAAACGAGCCTCAGTATAACGCATAGCCGCAGCTTTATCACCATCAATATTGCCAAAATTCCCCTGTCCATCAACAAGAGGATATCTCACTGCAAAATCTTGTGCCAAACGAACCATCGCATCATAAACAGATGAATCACCATGGGGGTGATACTTACCAATCACATCACCAACAACACGAGCACACTTTTTAAACCCAGAAACAGGGTCTAACTTTAATTGACGCATCGCAAATAAAAGACGTCTATGAACTGGTTTTAAACCATCTCGCACATCTGGCAATGAACGAGCAACAATGGTGGACAAAGCATAAGCCAAATACCTTTCAGATAAAGCATCTGCAAGTTTGGCTTCTTTGATGTTTTCAGTTAAATCTTGTGTATTATCAGTCATAATACGGGAAGTATAAAGAAAAAAAACAAAAAAAGCAAGCCTTTTTATATTTTCTTCCACCCTTACAAATTAAAGACAATAAAGCAAAAAATTGAAATAAAAAATGTGTGCTTTATCAACAATATCAGTGTCCAACCCTTTAGACGTCAAACACCGTTATAGATTACTCAATCAAAGAGCCTCATTTTTATTAACCGTGTTCCTTCCTTGTTTTTTTTGATAATACAAAGTGAGCGTAAAGACAAACATGACAAGAAATAAACTTAGCGAAGCAAGGAATACAACACCTGCTTCTGGACTTTCCAACAACACATAGGCCAGATAACATATATCAGAAACCATCCAAGTCAACCAACTTGTCAAACTGATATCTTCCGCTGATTTTGTTTTAATCAGTTTTATTATTTGCGGTATGTATGCAGCAATCTCCAATACCGTAACAATAGATATAAGAACGAATACAATAACAACCTTCATGTCTGGTTCTCTTATTTTTATATGTTTTTAACAAAGGGATACTATCTTATATTTATTAAGAATACAATAAATATCTTATCAATATCTTACTTAAATACTTCTTTCGATTATCATTTATCAATTCAGCGAAAAACTTTTTCAAAACACAAAAAAAATACAAGAGCTGGCTGGATTGTAAATTGCTGGCAATTTATCCTCACTTTGTTCGGACTGCCTTCGGCATCGTTCGCCCTTGCCTTGCCGAACCAACTGCCCCGTTGGTTCGAACCACTCTCTAACTTTTAATATAAAATCAGGGATAAAAAATTATCCCTGATTTTATATTAATGGCTGGAGAGGCCTGGTAATACACGGAGTAAAATATTATTTTTGCACAGCATTTTTTATCAATAATTGTATGTCTTTACTCTTAAATAAGTTATTTAATGAGAAATTTTCTTTCATTTCTTCACTTCTTTTAGTAATAATTTCTTTTATTATTAAACTGGCTGTTTCAAATAATTCATCCCAAAGTTTGATATTTACAACTCTATTATGAAGTAAAGCGTTTTTATTTAACAATTTCATACAATATATAAGGGAATACCAAGCATAGTCGATAAATAGTTTATCTGAATTACAAAATTCTGATTGTTTTTTTGATAAAAATTGTTCAAACTCAAAACACCTATATAATTTTTCTGACATTTGGTTTGCGTATTCCTCAGGTGTAAAAACTAAATTAAAATATTTATTAAAAATTGTTCTTTTAGCTGCACGAGCTTTTGCTGGTTCTTCTCCGTAAAACGCTGCATACATTTGAAGTAAATTTTCATTTGTTATTTGTCCATGTGGATAATCTGTAAGATCTTGTCCCGCTTTTACGATAAGGGCAACTCCTTTTTGAGCAAAAAAATCAACTACAGATTTTTGAATAGGATTACCAGACATTAAATCAATTACATTAATAGGATTTTGTGAATTTGTAGCCTGTGCAATCTGGTGTATTATACTTTCATTTAATGCATAGTAAATGCGTACCACGACCTTTGCTTTTTCTAAGGTTTGTTTGTCTATGTGCTTATTTTTAAATGCTTGATATATACATGCTGTTGTTTGTCCACCATTGATTATGTTTGGTTCAGTTAATTTGATAATTTGAGTGTCTGTTGCTGTTTTTTGTGAAGGTAATAACGGAGATTTTGATATAATGGATATTCCATTATTATAAAACCAGAATAATTCTGGAGTGCTTAAAGCTGTTTCTTTTATTCGTTTATTTATAGAGCTTTTAGGTAATAAGTACCTAACATTGCTTGATAGTAAAGCTTCTTTACCATATTTATCATAAAACTCTACCAAATTATATAAAGAAGTTTCGGCTATACATCCTGAAATATCTTTTGTATTTTGCATTAAGGAAGTACTTCCTACAATTTTTAATTTACTATCTATAGGAACTGTTTTATCTATTCCAAATGTTGCATTAGAAATAAAATTACAAGTAATGCTTGCTTCAACATTTTTGATACATGCTAATTCTGAAAATTTATCTTCTATAGATCCATTAGAAGCAAAATAAATATGACAGTTAATAATAGGAAAATCATTATCTTCTATGATTTGTTTTAATCTATTAATGGCTACAGTTAAAAGGTCATTATATTTTTCGAAGTGTTTATTATTAAGTATATTATCTGTTGTTTTTATTGTTTTTTCTATATCTTTTTCAGAAATAGCACTTTGAGGAGATTCTGGATTATTTTTATATTTAGATTGAATAATTACTAAATCTATGTATTTTTCTCCATTATTCTCATATATTTCAGTATCATCAAAATATATTAGGTCTATTCCACTATCTCGTCCACCTTCAGTTAAACATTTTATAGCTTTATCAATTGTAACGGTGTAATATTCCATTAAAACTGCAACAGAAACAGATAATGATTTTAAGTAGTCATTATCATTTATAATTCTAGGAAAACATTTAACACAATAATCATCTTTTTTTATATATTCACTATTAACATCTATTAATCGATTGAATTTAGTCAAATTTTTGTAATTTATGCCAGTCATTTGATATCCTTTAATCTAGTATATAGATTATATACATAAAAAATATATATAATGCAAGCACAAGCTAAAAAATATCTTTTGGACTCAAGTTAATAAGATTATTCTTCCAATTTATAAAATAATATTTGTGAATAACGTATATTTCTCACATCTTAACACCTTCAAACTCATTTAAATTCTCTATAACAACGTTAGAGATTTGTTTGTAGTCATTACATTGGATTAGTTTATCAAAAGGAGCTTTTACTTTATATTCAAGTACGTTACCATTAAGTTTGTAGTCAGATATTAAGATTTTTAGTAGCTGATTTTTGCGAGTAGGTGAGGCTTTATCAAAAATTTCAGAGATATTGCAACTCATAGACATAACTTTGTAGATGTTTTCTTTCATTGTGCTATCTATAGTTTTATACTTTTCTGCAGTTGTTTCTAATTCTTGACGCTGTTTCGCAATTTGCTCTTGTAATGATTAAAATTTTATATTTGAATATGTGACATTAATGTCAGTTAATCAATAAAAAACCTGTTTTACATTTAAGAAGAATTACGACAAAACATATGTATCAAGCTGGTTTATATAAAATTAGGCTGGTTATAATACATTGTGAATAGGAAAATATTATACTTTCTATATGTGTTTGATTAATCTCTAAATATGCGTAAATTTATATTAGTCTAACACATATAGAAGTAACATAAGATATATAAAGTAAACTTCCTTTCTTTAAAGAAAGGAAGTTGTAATAGTAAAACATATCAAGTGATTCCATAAACAGCCAACGGATTAGCATATTTTATTTTTATATATAAACCTATACCAAAATAAAATATTGAGTCATATGGTCAAAAAATGAGACTTTGTGATTAATGATCCAAAATATCTTATCATCAAAAATCGTTAGTTAATCATATTTTATTGTTGATTTATTCATAATTTAATCATAAAATAATCATAAATTATAGGAGTAAATCATGACTTTTTTACCAAAATATACAATTACTAAAGATATTTTAGCAGATTTAACTAAGATTGAAGCTGTTAAAAATTCGTTTGAAGATAAACCTTTGTCACCGGTTTTGTTATCATCTTTGCATAAAACTGCCAAAATAGCACAAAGTCACTATTCAACACAAATTGAAGGTAATCGTCTGTCATTAAAGCAAGTAGAAACTACACTTTATTCTGCTAATAAAACAGCAAAAGATTATCAAGGTCATGATGAGAAAGAGGTTAAGGCTTATTACAATGCTATCAATTATATGGAAAAAGTTCTTGAAGATGGTGGAGAATTTAATGAAAAACTAGTACAGAAAATTCATTCATTAGTTGAAAATAGTCAAAAGATTATTCCATACCGTAATGAGCAAAATGCAATATATGATACATCTGATGGTTCACTTGTCTATCTTCCACCAGAAACTAAAGATGTTCCGGTTATGATGAAAGATTTAATTACTTGGGTGAATGAAAATATTGATAAATTGCCAACACCTATTGTTGCAAGTTTATTTCATTATCAATTTGTGACTATTCACCCATATTTTGATGGTAATGGTAGAACAGCACGCTTGATGACCAATTATATTATGCGTAAATTTGGTTATGGCTTAAAAGGTATTTATTCTTTGGAAGAGTATTATGCTAAAAACTTGAAAGATTATTATCAAGCATTAGCAACACATCCACATCATAATTACTATTATGGCAGACATGAAGCAGATTTAACTTCTTGGGTTGAATATTTTATCAAAGGTGTTGCGACATCATTTGAAAATATCAATATTAAAGCAGAAGAACAACAGAATGTAGGTATTAAAGATATATCACCGGCTTTAAGAAAACTAGATATTAAACAACGTAAAATTTTAGAATTATTTGTAGAATTTGAAGAAATAACATCAAATCAAGCTGGTGCATATTTAAATTTATCATCACAATCAGCAAGACTTTTGTTAAATAAATGGGTTGATGTTGGATTTCTATGTGTGGCTAATAAAGCACGCAAAATCAGAACTTATGGCTTATCTAAAGAATATGAAGAACTACTAATGAAATAAAACATACTATATGTCTCAATAAACAGCCCAGAAACAAGTGGTTTTAGTTTTTGTAGTAAAATGTAAGCTAAACAAGAATTCAATCAAAACGGGCTAAATTTTGAACTCTACATTTAGAATGGTTTATACTTTTGATATTTTGAAACTATGAACCTAATACTCATCTGCCAACATAATTGTTAAAACTCGGTTGGTAATAGTAGGATCAGCTGGATTTTCTGACATATATTCGTAATTAAGATCGTAATAGTCAATTTTGAAAAATATTTTTTGACCTTTATAATCAAAACTACCAAAATCATGTTCACCATAAGGATCATTAGCGGTGGTAAAATTATCAAAACTTCTTACTTTTTCTAGTATTTCTGCTATTTCATCATGCGTTTTAGCTTTTATACCACAGGTTAACATAACTCTACCACCTTGCAAACTATGTCTAAATGCATCATTTAGTGTCTTAATATCAGTCATTAGTTAGCACTTTCTTGTAAATTTACCATAGAAACAAACATTTTGAAGTTTCTTAAAGCTTGTCTAACTGATGTATGACTTCTGCGACCATATGATGATTTGGCACCAGCTATTTCATATTCAGGAAATATAGTTGCAATATTTTTAGCAAGAAAATCTAAAGTTATAGCTTCTTTTCTGCATAATCTTTCTATTCTACCTTGATAATCTGAAGCGGTGGAAGGTTTATAGTTTCTATTTAACAACCAATTTTTGAATTCATTTAACATAGCAAGTCTCCTTTCTTATAAGTGAATAATCTCTGTTATTACAGCGCAACCTCGTTTTTGTTCAGCTTCACAAGCTCTGATTGCGTCAGTTAAACTCCAATAGATAGTTGGCATTAAAACCGAATTTACTTTTA
>CALARE010000088.1 GCA_937888725.1 uncultured Alphaproteobacteria bacterium
TACCTTTATATTTTATTTGTTCTTGAATACTAGAATATTGCATAATAACCTATTCTTTTTGTTGTTGTAATATTTGAAAAAGAAGTGTTTTTTTATTTTTTATTTTAAGGTTAAGACACGAAATAGGAATGTGTGTTTGATTTGTGTAATACGCATTCACAAAAGGGATACTTTCTAATTCTTTTTTAAGATCTGGATTATTAAAATCTGTGCTAAGATCTGTTTCATCAACATAATAATTTGCACGCCACTCTTTTATATGTTTATTTAAGCAAGAAATATCGTATGCTTTTAAGGTGTTAGGAACAAATTTATTTAAAATTTGTAAACGATGCTCTTTTTTATGTGTGAGGAGACATCGCATTAAAATACCAACGGCTTGTTTTTCTGCATAGCACAATGCCTCTCGTTGATTTGGAAAATGCTTATCTTTATTTAAATCATATCGTTTTGAAATAATTTTAGAAATAAAAGCAAGATTTCTATCATCTGTATAAAAAGAATATGTTTTTGCCATAAAAGCATTTAGATGTGATGCAATAATAAAATCAACAGCTTTGGCATGAGCTTCTGCCAGTTTGTGCATGTGCGGGAAAAGGACTCTAAAATTGAATAAGCCATCATACCCTTGTTTTAAATGGAGATATTCATGAATGAATGTTGGCGTTTTCCATTCTGTTGGTAAAAGGATGGTATTTGTGACCTCTTTTGACATATATTTTTCTTTTATTTTTCCAAGGACTTCTAAATAGGGTTGTGTTTGAATATTTGCGGAAATAATTTTGCTTTTAAATAAGTTAGCAATAAGAGGTGATAAATAAGAGATAATTAAAATATCTTGCAAAACCTTTTCTTGTTTTTTGTATGGAATATGTGAAAAATCAATTTGCTGGACAAGTTGTTTGATATTTTTAATTGTTAAATTATCAGAAAGGTAACCAGATTGCTCATTGTTTTGAAAATAAATAAGATTTGCAAGAACAAAGTCTGAAACACTTTGATTGAAAGATGTTTTAGTCTCTGTTTTTTTTATATGTTGAAGGATACTATTATAAAGGATATTAAACATTATTCTTTTTGCCTAGTTGTTTTTTGATAGGTATAAAGAGCATTGTAAGGGTTTTTTTTAGATAATTTAATTTCACTAATTGATTGTGGAACCCCTGTTTCATTTGTAAAATATGCTTCAAAAAGAGGTACTCTTTCTAAATCTTGTTGAACAATTTGGGGTTGATGTTGGAGAATATTGTTGATTTTTTTCTCATGCATTAAAACATGTTCATTGATGTATATATTTCTCCATCTGGATATATAGGCATTAAAATCAATCCTGTCGTTGTATGTTAAGTTTTTTTTGCAAGCATTTTTAAAAATTTCTTCACGTTTTTGTTCATCGCTTTCTAATAGGCATTTCATTAAAACACCTATTAAAAGTTCTTCTCCCTTTGCCTGTTGTTCTCTTTCTGAAAGAGTTGGATATTTCTTTTTTATGTGATTAAGTTGGGTATAAAAAAGATCTTTTTCCCATTTGGGTAGGGGATTTTTTGTTTTATTAACTTTTGCATAGCCTTGGTACAGGTTGAATTTTGTAATAAAATTAATCCCTTCAGCTTGTGCTTCATTTAAAAGATGCGTATAATGATAAAAATATTTTGATGCATGAGCACCATCATAGGCTTGTTTAAGGTGGAAAATTTCATGTGCAATCGCAATAGGATCTTCTGGAATTTTGAGCGATATTAACCCATTAGAAATAATCTCAGGCAAAAACTTAGCAGTACCTTGAAAATTTAACTCGTTATCGATTCTAATGGTGGATGTTTGAAAATCGCTTTTAATAATTTTAGCAACAAAGGGGCTTAAATCTGAAACAATAATAATATTTTGCAAAATAAGATGTTGTTCTTCTTCCTTTAAGTTTGAAAAATCTAGTTTTTGAACAAGATTTTTAATGTCGTTTGGTGTGAGTGGGTTATAGATATCGTTGCTACAATCTCTTGGCATATTACCATAAGAAAGTTGTGCAAGAATATTGTCGGAAACGGTTGGTGTTCGTTTCTTATTTTTTGGTAGTTTTTTTATTTCTTTTAATGAGATACCAAGCAGTGATAAGGAAAAAAAAGCCAAGAGGAGGTGCTGTAGCTTATCTAAAAAAAAGGAGAGTGATTTTTTTTCAGAAGTGTCATTTTTTAATTTATAAAAAAAGATAGTTCCTTGTACACAAGAAAATAAAGCTGACGCTGTAAAACACAGGTATAGCATTTGTTTTAATCTTTTTGTTTTTGTGATGATGTAATCTCTCAAATTGGAGGTAGTCATGCTTGTTCTCACTGTTTTTGAAGTTGTTGGAATGCGTGTTGCATTGTTTTAAAGGGATTATCTGCGGTTGTTTTTATTTCTGAAATATGAAAGGGAATATCAGTGTTCGCTTGATAATAAGAATTAAAATAGGGGATAAGATGGACTTCTTTTGAGTTGAAATTTTCTAAATTGCTATACTTATAAGTAAATTTTTTTAATTTCTTATTTTCATAAGACATGTTGAAAAGGAGACTATAATGGTAAATAAATAATAACTCAGATGAAGATAATACATTTGGACAATAACGATTCAATATATCTTCTTTTTTGTTAATATCAGATCCTGCAATCAAATATTTTGTCATGATGACTTGAAAGTCTTTCTCAGCAAGATATTTCAAGGAAATATGATTAAGGTTCGGGTGTTTTATCTGTTGTTGCAAGAAACGGTAGTCAATGATTTTTGATACCCACTGATGAATATTTTTATTGGGATTTTCTTTTTGATATTTGAGATATTCAAGTAGAATATCTAAAGTTTTTGCCTGAGCTTCGTTGATAAAATTAATGCAAGGAAAAAGTTTTTTTGCAAAAAATGCCCCGTCGGCGGTTTGTTTTGAATGTAAAATTTCATGTAATAGTGTACATGTATCTGTTTTTTCTTTTAGCTGAATGATTGCTTTTGCTAAGAGTTTGTAATTATGTGAAAAGACCCCTTCTTTACTTAAAGAAGAAACAGGCACAATTTTACTTTGAACCATATCGTTTTTTAACAATTTGCTAATAAAAGGTGATTGTGTTGAAAAATAAATTAGATCTTGTAAAAGAGATTGCTGTGCTTTTTTGTCAATGTTTGAAAAATCAATGTTTGTGACTAATTTTTCAACATCTTTTTGCATCAAGGGTGCGTATTCATCGCAAATATCTGATCTTGGATAAGTAAGCTGATTTAAAACATCATCTGTAACTGTTTTTTTTACGTTTTTTTTTAGGCTTAACAAAAGTGTGGAAGAAAGACCAAAATAACAAAAAAAACAAAAAGTACCAAATAAATTGATGAAGCTTGTTGGTGTTTTTTTATCATTATCGTGATGCATATTGTGATAAGTTTGATAAGAAAAAAACATTGATAACGCAGATAACCCCATTATTTGCGATATTAATATTTTTTTTGTATTTTTTTGAATGCGATTTTTTAAAAAATTGTCTGTTGCCAACACATGATACTCCTATTAAATAAGGAGTATAGCATAAAAACAAAATTCCGTCAAGTTTTATTTATAATCCAGTTGTTTTTGAGATTAAAATGGTGACGTTTGTGATGAAAAGTTTGGCGGCTATAGCGATTAAAATAATACCAAAGAACTTTTGCAACATATAAATAACGCTTTTACCAAGGATGGCTTCAATTTTTTCAACAAAGCGTAAAACAAAATAAATGACAACAACATTTGCAATCATAGCAAAAATCATATTCAGATCACTATATTGTGAACGAATGGACAGTAATGTTGTTAAAACACCAGCCCCTGTTAACAGTGGGAATACAATAGGGATAAATGTAGCATCTTTTGTGCTAGAAGGTCCGCCAGATTTAAAAATTTCAACATCAAGTATCATTTCAAGCCCAATTAAAAAGACAACCAGAGAACCTGCAATCGCAAAAGAGGATATGTCTAAATGAAAAAGGGATAAAAAGGCTTCTCCAATATAGAAAAAGCCAAATAGCATCATGGCTGAAAGAATGGTTGCTCTATTTGTGTTGATATAACTGCCACGCCTTTTTGTGGATAAAATGGTTGGAATGGAACCAACACTATCAATAGCGGCAAAAATAACCAAAAATGCACTCAAAAACTGTTGAAAATCAAAATTTGAAATAAACATTTAGTCCTCATATTTAATGCGTAAACATAGATATTTTTTGCATAAATGCTAATGGAATTTAATCAGAAATAGGGGTGTGTTCTAATTTAATTGTTTGACCATTCTTAAGTGTGAGTATAAGGGTGTTGTCTTCTTTTGTAAAGTGGGTAATTTGGGATAATAAATGAAACCAATCTTGTTCCGCTTTCATTTCATTTTCTGGCCCCATCATCATCGTTGCCCCTGCTGGGTGAAAAGTAATTTTATTATTTTGAATTGAATATGTGCCAAAATAATTATTAACAACTTTTCCATAATAACGATTTTCATCTTTATCAAAAGCAATTGTTATTGGTGTATTGTTTAACTGATATTGATAGGTTGTTCCATTTAATTTTTCACCATTTGCTTGACAAGCAGTTAAAAACAAGAGGGATAATAAAAATATTTTTTTCATGTTACGCTCCTTTTCCTTTTCATTTTAGAAGTGTTTTATTGAAAATGCAAATTTTTCTTGCAAACTTTAATGAAAAATTTTAAAAAAAGAGAGAGGAGAATTTGAAATGCGTATCGTTTTTAGTTTTGCTATGTTATTGCTTTTGACCTCTTGCACGATGTCATATAATACGCAAAATCCAACAAATGAAAAGTATCAAGAAGTGTTGGATAATTGGCTTGAAAAGGATAAAGATGAACTTTTATCTGTGTGGGGAAAGCCATCTTATGATTATATGAAGGATGATATAAATTATGTTGTGTATATGAAAAATAAAATGCAACCAGTTGCACAAGGCAATAAAATAGAGAGAATGCCAAGAATGGCTTTTGATCGCCCTTTTTTTAAAGAGGAAACGGCAACGGTTTCTAAAGGATGTACAACTGTTTTTATTATTCAAGACGACTATATTCGTCAATGGCGTTATGAAGGATCGGCCTGTCAGGCATATTAATAAAAAGGGGTATTATGCAACAATTGATAAAACCAAACGCATTGAAAAAGGGGGATAAAGTCGCTGTTGTTTCTCTTTCTTCAGGTGTGACAAGTCTTTTTAAAGAACGGTATTTAAAGGCAAAAAAACAGTTTGAAGAAACGTTTGAAGTTCAGCTTGTTGAGATGCCACATACACTTGATTCAATTGAGGCGGTTTATCAAAATCCTAAAAACCGTCTTGATGATTTGATGCAAGCATTTTTAAACCCTGAAATAAGAGCTATTTTAACAACGATTGGTGGAGATGATACAATTCGTCTTTTGCCGTTGATGAATAAGACACATTTTGAAATTATTAAAAATAACCCTAAAATTTTTATGGGGATGAGCGATACAACCGTAAATCATTTTATGTGTCTTAAAGCAGGTGTTTCAAGTTTTTATACGCCTTCACTTTTATTTGGATATGGTGAAAATGGGGGTATTCCAGATTATATTGTTCAAAATACAAAAAAAATGTTATTTCAATCTCAAGTAGTTGGCAACCTCTCACAAAGTGACTTTTATATTACACAATGGTGTGATTGGTTGACTGAAAATCATCTTATGCGTCGCAAAAGAGCTTCATCAGATTGGTGTTTTTTAGGGGCCCAAAAGACCGTTTCTGGTCGATTAATTGGTGGTTGTTTTGAGGTCTTAAATTTTTTGAATGGAACAAGCTTGTGGCCTAATTTATCTCAGTGGAAAGATACAATTTTATTTATTGAAACAAGCGAAGATATGCCAAAACCAGTAGAATTGATTTATTTTTTTAGAAATTTGGCTGTTCAAGGCATATTATCTGAGATAAAAGGGATTTTGCTTGCTCGGCCAGGAGGTGAATTTTCCTCTTTTGAAAAAGTAAAAGAAGAACAATTTATTGCCAACTATTGTGATTATGAAAATGCGGTTTTAAAGGTGTTAGAAGAATTTGAAATTTCTATACCTGTTGTTTCAAGGTTAGATTTTGGTCATACAGTACCTCAATTTATTTTGCCTTACGGTGCGTTGACACAGATTAATCCATTGAAAAAAAGTATAACAATTTTAGAATGTGGAGTTGTATAATGACAGACATTCATCAAACCCCTTATATTGGTGTGCATTTAATGTTAATACGGGATGGTAAACTTTTATTGCAAGAGCGAAAAGGTGGTTTTACGGATGGATATTTTACGCCTGTTTCGGGACATGTTGATAAAGGGGAGGGGGTTATTGATGCACTTATTCGTGAATCAAAAGAAGAAGCTGGTATTACACTTAAAAAAGAAACACTCAAAATAAAAGTTATTGCCCATTTATTAGATGCTCCCTATAAAGGAAGGCGAGCTGATATTATCAATTATTTTGTTTTTACAGATACTTATGATGGTGTGATTGAAAATAAGGAACCTGATAAAACAAAAACATTGGCTTTTTATGATTTAAATGCGTTGCCAGATAAATTAATGAGCCATATTTTTGAAGTATTAAAGGCATATGAAAGAGGGGATAATTATATTGTAATTAATTATCTAGATAATCGATGAAAAAAGTATATATTATGGGTTCGGGTGGTACGGGTAAAACCACTTTGTCAAAGTTATTAATGCAAAAATATAAGTGTCCATATTTAGAGTTGGATGACATTTATTGGGATAATTCAAAACAGAATAAAGCCTATAATGTTAAGACGGACAAACAGGTCCGTGATAAGATACTAAAAGATTTTTTAGAAAAAAATCAAACATGGATTATTGATGGTGTCTATTATAAAGAATGGGTTTACCCTATTTTTAAATCTGTAGATATGGTGTTAATTTTAAAGCCATGGTTTATTTTATCCCAATTAAGATGTATTAAACGTGATATTATTAAAAGTTTTAACGGTGAGCGAGTAGGGGGTATTGTTGCTCTTTACCATCTGTTAAAGTGGAATATAAAATATCGTTATATGATTTTACCCGTTGTTGAAAGGTACTTGAATGAAAAGAAGATACCCTATCAAATTTTGCATACAAAAGAGATTGAACAATTAATTGCTGATTTGCGTTCACAAAAAGAGTTTTAGTTTGACAAAAAAGGCATCTCGTTATATAAAAAATTAAGGAGTTATTGATGCATTATTTGATGGATTTAGACAACACATTGCTTGATACATACCATATTGATGAAAATGGAAATTTACATTTTCATTGGGCACAGGATTTTGAAAAAGATTTTGGGGTATCGGCACATGTATTGCAAGATTTGTTTCAAGGACCTTTTTTAATTGCGTTGCAACGGACAAAAAATTTGGAACGGTTTGTTGCTCCTTTTTTAGAAAAATATCAGATTGCTATTTCGGTTGGTGATTTTATTGAATACTGGCTTTCAAGAGATATGAGAGTTAATGATGAAATTTGGCAATGGATAAAAGAGGAGAAACAAAGAGGGCATACATTTCATATTGCGTCTAACCAACCACATATCCGAATGGATTATTTGTTGGAACATTTACCCGAATGGCATCATGTTTTTGATTTTGTTTTTACATCAGCACGCCTTGGTGTTTCAAAATCTGATCCAGCCTTTTTTATTTATGCTAAAAATTATTTAAAAATACCGTTTTCTGAAATGTGTTTAATTGATGATTCGATTGAAAATATAGAAGTTTCAAAATCATTGGGTATGAACGGGGTATTGTTTCGCTCATTAGATGATTTAAAAAAGATTTAAGCATATACTTGAATTAAAACAAAACCTGATGTTTGATGTACGCGTTGTAAATGGGGCTTAAAATTGACAGACGCCTTTATTTATATTTGCTCTATAGCGAATATAAATGGCATTTATTTAGATATTACTTTTCGCTAAAAAGAAGAAATTAATAAAACGAATTTTGAACCGTTTGTAATGAAAGATGAATTTTAGCGAGTGTGATGTCTTTGTTCTTTTTGAGGGGTAATATCCCCCTTTTTTACAAGAACAGGTTTGGTTTTTAATTGATTTATATTTTCAATTGGTTTGTTGCTACACATAGACAGGCTGAGAAATAAAAAAAAGCCACCAAAAGCGATAGACCAACAGCATCCTCTACGATAACCATTGGCAAAAGAGTCAAATTTTTCTTGTCTTAAAATTGATTTTTGTTCGGATGTATATTGCATGGGAAACCTTCTTAATAATTTTGATTGTCTTTTTGAATTTGATGATAATCACGTTTTTTCTTAATAACTTTTTGCTTTTCAGGATTGTTTTTTTGCCAATTTTTGCTGATATCATCAAAGGAAACAGCTGGTGTTATAATGGATGCAAAAATACAACCCAAAACTAAAAAACCGCTTAAACACCCGCATCCACACCCAGCTTTGGAATAGATTTTTTGTGTTTTTTCAACTTTTTCATAAAAATTATATTCGTTTTCTGTATACATAAAAAGACCTTTCATTTTTATGAATGTGATTCTAGCATAAAAAAGAATATTTGTCAATATTTTTTAGAGTGTAAAAATTAAATTGTTGACTTGCTTGTAAATCATGGTATACTGAAATTATAAGGATAGGGGGGCTTGACGTGGATTTTTCTTATCGTATTTTAAATGAGACAGAAACGAATGAATTAAAACAACAGTTTTTAGATGCATCTAAAGCATTGGCAAAAAAATACCATGATTTGTATTGTCAACAGTATAAAATAGATGCGGATAATAAAAACTTGTTAAAATCATTGTGGTATATTGTATTTTTTTCGAACGCATATGGAGAGGATATTGAACAAAATTTAAATTATGTTTTAGAAAAATGTCCAACGCCTGCATCTGTTCGAAGTTTTGTGTATCGATTGAGTAAAAAATATGAAAATACAATGGATATTTTGCACAAATGTGAAGCGTTAGGGATAGAAAAAAGAAAAAAAAGCGTTTTGACCCCTGCAAAACTATTTCATAATTCTGATCGTGTTTTTATAGAAATACCTCCAGCAAATTCGCGTGCGTTGCAGTGTCAAAATTTAGTTGAATGGTTGAATTCCTATTTACCTGACAATGAAGAAGTATTTCAATTAAAACAAATACAGCAAACGATAGAAGAAAAGACCGCTAATGGCGTCAAAGAAGAAAGACATGTTTTTGATTATCGATTTTTGCTAGGTAAACAAGAAAAAAGAGTTGGTAAATTTTTATCCACAATTGCATCTGATTTAAAAAAGATGCAAGTCGCTTTTGAAAAAAATTTTAATTTAAAAGAAGCATTTTTATCATTTTTAAAAGAACAAAATCGGTTTGATAAACGTTCTTTTTTTGCATTTAAAGCAAAAGAAAAATGTAAAGATTTATATCTTGCGGAACCTGTTGTTTTTTATCAGCTAAAAAATATTCAAAATACAAATGATGATTTTGATAAGTCATTAAATAAGCTAATCGAACGCTATATGCGTGAAGCAGAGATATTGCAAGAGATTGAAACAAAAAAATTGTCAGAAAATGAAACCGCTGAAGTTGCAAATATGCTTGTTTTGTCTATTAGACCAATGGATATTGCAAGGAAGTCTACGTTTACAACCTGGACAAGTTGTAATGATGTGAACGGTAAATATGGTTCTGATTACGCTTTAAAATATATTCCTGATGAAATTGCGGCTTATTCAATTGTCGCTTATGGTGTAAATAAAAATAATCCCTCAAAACCGTTATGCAGATGCTTGATTAATCCATATATAAATATGTCATCTCAAAATTCAGACGGTGAATATAATAAATTTTATGCCTGCGATAGAATGTATGGAGAAATTATCCCAACACTTAGGTTGACTTTGGAGCAAGTTATAACCAACGAATTGAATAAAGATTTTAAGGGAAGTGGTGTTTATGATTTTAAGGGTCATTCCCCTGAAAATTGTCCCGAACATATTATTTTTTTAGAAGGCGAGAGAGTCAAAGATTTAGATGTTTTTATTAAAATGATGGAAAAAGAATTTGGCTCTGTGTATAAATATGAAGAATTGTCAGATGGGCGTTATTACTTTGATGAGTTTGAATTATTCCCTGATGAAAAAGTTGATTTTAGAGGTGCTGAGATGGAATTTTTAAAAATTCCTCGTTTAACGCCAGGGATTGATTTAGGGAAAGGGATTAATGCGACAACTGTTGAAGTGAGAAAGATTTTTTGTGAAAAAATGCCTAAAAATTTAACAATGCAACATCTTATTTTTGATGATGCGTCGGATCAAGCTCATCCAGATGAACGGGTTAAAATACCACATAATATTTTAGTTGATACACTTGAAATTAGATCTCAGCATATTACAGAAATTCCTGCTGACTTAGATGCAAATACAATTTGTATGGATTTAGTTATGTCAGGAGGGCGTAAAATAAATCCATTAGAAAATTTTAAAACATTTAATCATATTAGTGTTGAAGATTTTTCATCTGATGCGGGAATGACAAAAGAGCTTCTTGCAACACTCAATGTAACACATTTTTTAGAGATTCCAAATTATCAAAGCGAGAGTTTGCCAGTAAATATAAATGCAAAATCGATCGATTTGTCAAACAGCAAAATCAAGCAATTGCCATCAGATATGAAACTTTCTGATTTGGATGTATCAGATTCATTGATTGAGCAATTACCAATCAATCTTGAAGTAACAGACTTTTTTTGTGCAGATAATTGCAAATTTTTAACAACAATCGGTGCAGGTTTTAAATGTTATGGTTCTGCAATGTTCCAAAATACAGCACTAACTCTTTTACCAGAGGATATAAGTGTTCATAATCTTTCTTTAAAAAGTAATCCTCATCTAAAATCAATACCTGAACATGTTGATGTTGAACATTTAGAGGTATCTGCTTTTTCTGGAATGATTCATTATTCAGAGCATTATAAGTCAATTCGTTTAGATAAATGTTTGCCATTAATACACCCTGATATACCAAATGAGATTATACATGGTGTTTCTTTAGATGAAATTGAAAGATCGAAACAAGAATATAAAAAACGGACTCAGTTAAAAATAATTAAGCTAAAACAAAAAGATATTCGTTAGGTTTAATTTTATTTTTATTGACAAAAGAGTTTGCTTTTGTCAATATGATAATAACGTTTTCTAAAAAGAGGGGTTTTTTATGAAAAAGATTTTGTTTTGTGCTGTGTTAATGACGAGTTTTTTTGCTTTAGAAACGGTTGCCCAAGTTAGGGCAAGTCGTGGAAAAGCCGTTCGTACAGTTAGCTATCAACTTGATGGAAAAAGTGTTTTACCAGAAGATATTGATGCAAAAACAACTGGTCTTGTCAGTTTTTCATATGGTAGATTAGGGGGACAAGCAAGCTTGCTAAATGGTGCTTTAGACGGTCCTTTTAAGTATAACACAATAACAGGTTTGGCTAATAAAAAAGGATCTTTTTCTGTAAAAGATGAAAATGAAAACTGGACTGAAGGGCAAATTGTTTGTTCAGGAGTTGAAACTTTTAAATTCTTTACTTATGGCTTGCAAACAAATAGAATGGATGATTTTTATAAATGTATTGATGTTCAAAAAGCATCATATGAAACGCCTTTTGGTGAATTGTCTTTGTTGGGGTCAATAAAATACCCATCATTTACGGAAGATACCAATATCACATTTACACCAAGATTGTTATCTGAACAACAAGTGATTAAAAATGGGCTTTCCCCTCAAAAATTGAATTTTCAATTTGATGAAATGGGTGAAAATTTGGTGCTTAATTTTGTAACGCAAAAAGAAGACAATTTTTCTCTTTATTTCAAGTTTAATACTGGTTTTTTGCAACTCTTAAATATGGCAAAAAATGAAAAAGCTAATTTTAAAAAAGAAATTTTAGATGCAACACTAACACAGGTTCTTATACCACAATTAGATGGCAAAGAAGGTGTTGTTTTTAAAGGGGGATTTAATCTTGCAACAGGTTTTAAACAAAATAGTCTTTTAAATCTTTTTGACCAATCAGGTCAAAGATTAATTGAAGTGAAAAAATTAAATGATGAAATTGAATTTTGGGCAAAGTACCCTGAGACATTAAATACATTTTTAGAAGGTAAAATTTATCTTCCAAATGGATTAAATGCTGTGAAAAATGCCCTGTTATCACTTTTGTTTACTAAGGGAAAAGAAACAAAAATAAAAGATGCTTTTTTAGCAATATTACTTTCTGGGTTGGAGATAAAAGATTTTACTCTTTTTGATGAAAAAAGTCAAAAAATAGCATCTTTAAATATTAAATTGAATGAAAAATTGACCAGAAATGATATTTTATCTATTAAACAAGAACCTTATTTGTTGGATCAATATGTGAAGGGTGAGGTTATTCTTCAATCACCTCAAAAAGAACCTATGCGTATTGAATTTAATAATATGGATACTGTCACCGTTAATGGACAAGCAGGTTTTGGTGAAAATCAAGCTGATTTTTATGGCCTTATAACTATGTTTTCTAAAATATACGCAAACCAAATTGAAATATATAGAACGCAAATGGATCCAATTCTTAAAAATATAGTTTATGTTAATGATGTTTATCAAGCATATCTTGAGCAAAAAGAAAGAGATCGTGTTTTAAAAACAGCAAAACAATTCGCTTTAACAAATTATGATTATTGTGTTAAAGAATTGGAAGCTGAACGCATAGATTATATGTATGAATGTCAAGGTATTCCATTTGATAAAATTTCAGGGTTGAAACCAATTAATGGTATTGATATGACGTTAACACCAGCAACAAAAATGGGAGCAGAACATTCATTTATTTACTATGATGAAAAAATAAAGCGGGATGTTGTTATGCTTCAACTTAAATTTACAGATGAGGCATTGTGTCAAAGCATAGCAACAAGCCAAAATCAAACTTGTGAAAATCAATCCGTTACAATTGGTATTCAAACAGAACTTAAAACATATTAAAAAAAAAGGGGCTTAAAAGCTCCTTTTTTAATAGCAATCAAATTCTTTTTTATTGTGTTTTTCAATTAATTTCTCTTTGTCTTTTTGAACAAGATATTCCGCTTTTTTATCTTTTATATAAATAATTAAATTTTCACCCTCTAATCGGTACAATCCTTTATAAGAAATTATTTTATCTTTCATAAATTCCTCTTTTTCAACATAGCCATTTTTTTGAATAAAGAGCGTTTCTTTTATTTCATTGTCCTTATGAATATAAGATTTACAAAAATGTGTGTTTGATGAACTACAAGCTGATAAAAAACAAGCAGATAATAAAAATAATTTTTTCATTCTACCCTCTATTTATTTTCTTTGCGTGTTAAGTCTGTAAAAATTTTATGTAATGTTTTAATTTCAGATGACGTTAGATTGTTGCGTAAAAAAATATTTCTTAAGTTTTGGCTCATGCGTTCTTTTTTATCTTCAAACCTAAAATATCCACGTTTTTCAAGAGCTGTTTCAAGGTGGTCAAATAAGGCATTGAACTCTGCCTGTGTTGCTAGATGTGAGGATCCTATTTCTAATCTTGTATTTGAATTTTTTAATGTTGTTTTGTACCATTCGTAGCCTAATAATAAAACAGCTTGTGATAAGTTTAATGAAGCGTGGAGTGGATTTAAAGGTATTTCAACAACAGCGTTTGCATAAACAATTTCGGTATTGAGTAATCCTGTTCTTTCAGCTCCGAATAAAAAAGCTGTTTTTCCACCTTGAGAAATAAAATGATTTATCTTTGAAACACCATCTGTTGGAGAATAAATTTCTTTTGTCATATCACGTTTTCTAGCACTCGTTGCTAAAAGATAGTGGATATCTTTAATCGCATCTTCGATAGATGAAAAGATCTGTGCATCTTCTAAAATACTTTGAGCACCAGAAGCTGCTGAGATTGCTTTATCGCTTAAATGATTATCTCGTGGCGAAATAATTCTTAATTCAGATAAAGAGCAATTCATCATTGCTCTTGCAACCATTCCCATATTTTCAGCAAGTTGTGGACGCGTTAAAATAATAATTGGTGCATTATTAAGTTGTTTGTTTTGAATTTTTTTCATTAGTTAAATCCATCAGGATTGATATTAAAAGATTTTTTCCCCAATCGTTTTTTTGATATATTAGATGCATTTTGCGTTGTTGTTAATGCCTTTTTTTCTTCAAATACAGGTTTTTCAACATAGTTTTCATTCTTAACATATTCACCATTTTTTTCAATATATAAAGTATTCTTACTGATATAATCAGGGTTTAATTCAAGTTGACCATTTTTTTCAACGTAAGGTGGATTGACCTCATAATTATTATATAATTTAGTATATTCTTCTTCTGTATAATTTTGTGAAAGGCGTAAAAAAGACATCATTTCATCTTTGTTTTTGTAAAAAGAGTCTTTAAGTTCTTTCATTAAATCGAATTTCATCTCTTGATAAAATGGTGTTTCAATGATATTGACATCATCAATACTCTTTTTTTGTTCTTGCTGAGCCAAAGCGACTTGTATACACAAGCCGCTACCAATTATAAGACAAAGAAGAATAATTTTTTTCATTTTTTATCCTTTTGATTGAATGTATGCTCTTTTAAATTTTATAAAATAATAAATACAAAGAGGGATTGATACTAAATAAGCAATTCCAATAATGCTTAGCATAATCCATGGGAATGAAAATAAGCCTGCTATGGTAAAAAGTGCAATAATCAATAAGAGCGTTGATAAGCCAGCTGAGATGTGAAGATGTTTTAAACAAAGAGTTGGAATTTTACTGGCCATCATAATCCCACTAAATAGAATAAAAATGGCAACTAAAATCGGATTTCTAAACGCTTCAATCGATTGATTTGTGGCTAACCAAAAAATAAGAGGAAGAATGGTTAAAAAACCACCCGCTGGTGCAGGTACACCCATGAAAAAGTGTTTCCAATAAGGGGGTTGCTCTGTGTCAATCAAGCTATTAAATCGGGCTAATCTTGCAGCACAGCACATAGATACAAATAAAACAAATCCCCAATAAACACCAATAGCTTCTTTTTTGACAGCTAGATTTTGAAGAACGCTAATTCTTGTATCTCCATCCATAGTCCAAAGATACATCAAAAAAGCAGGGGCAACGCCGAAACTGACAAAATCTGATAAAGAATCTAATTCAGCCCCAAAGCGAGATGATACATTTAGCATCCGTGCAACTTTACCATCTAAAAAGTCAAAAACACCTGCTAATGCTATAAATAAAATGGCTAATGACCATTCCCCCCAAAAGGACATATTAATAGATGAAACGCCAAAAGCAAGGGCTGTCATTGTTACAGCATTGGGAAATATGGGTCTAATATTCAATTCTTTATCAGTCATTATCTTCTCTCTTTATCTATTTTTCATTTAAGTCAGCTAAAACAGTTTCACCTGCAACCATAGATTGCCCAGGCAATACTTTAGGATAAACACCTGTTGGTAAAAAGACATCTAAACGACTGCCAAAACGGATCATGCCAAAAACATTGCCCTTCTTTACCATTTCACCGACTTTTAATGGACAATAAATCCGACGGGCAACAAGACCTGCAATTTGAATAAATCCAATCTTAGTGCCGTCATCTCTTTTAATTGTAATTTCTTGACGTTCGTTGTCCTCACTATCTTTATCCGCAATATTGACGAATTTTCCAGGGCGATAGGTGAGTGCATCAACCATCCCCGATGTTGGTGCACGGTTAACGTGAACGTTAAAAACACTCATAAAGATACTGATACGCAATAAAGGTTCATTGCCTAATCCCATTTCTTTTGGTGGCACAACATATTTTATATTACTGACAATACCATCAGCTGGTGAGATAATAAGGTTATCCCCTTCTGGCGTAACTCTGACAGGGTTGCGAAAGAAATAAAAAACAAAGGCTAAAAGAGGAATGCCAATTGTTAAAAAACAGCTGTCAAGCAATCCTAAAAATAAAACGAGGATAACTGCAACTGCAAAAATTTTAAGCCCTTCTTTGTGGATGGCTGGTAATAAATAACGTTTCCAACTTAAATCAACAGAGCTAGAATCGGGAACTTGATAAGATGTGTTTGTGTTTTTTTCAGTCATAATATTTTCTCCTTTTGAAAACACTTTAAATGATTTTCAATTCTTTTTCAAAGTATTTTTTATGAAATGTTAAAAATTTATTCATTTCATATAAAATTGATTGACTTATGAATTGATATTTTTTATAATAACAGACACTTGCTCAAGTGGCGAAATTGGTAGACGCGCTGGCTTCAGGTGCTAGTACTTTAACGAGTGTGAAGGTTCGAGTCCTTTCTTGAGCACCATTTAGGCCCTTTAGGGCTTTTTTTGTTGTGGAGAGGAAATGATTATTGAAATTAATGATGTAGGTGATGTAAAACGAATTGCTGCTATAAAAGCTGCTGTGGAAAGTGGTTTTGTATTTAAAGAGGAAAAACCAAAAGAAAAAATTTCTCTTTTTAGTAAAAAGAATAATCAGTCTTATAAAGGGCTTATTCATATTGATATGACAAATGCATCTCGCGAACAGATTGCACGATTTGAACATTTATATGCAAAATATTACTTAAAAGAACGCACGGCGTTAAATATAAAAAGTAAATTTTTAACAACTATTGGTGTTGGTTATACACTGGGCATTATTGGTTTGACTACAGCTCTTTTTGTTGGGATGAAACAATGTGTTCCAGAACCTGAACCTGGTTTTCCTAAAATAATTAAAAAAGCGGAAAATAAATTATCGGTTCCTCAAAAACAGATGGAAAGATAATTATTTATATTCCGATTTATCAAATCTGTGATGAACCCAGAGCCATTGTTCTGGGTTTTCTTTTATCCAACTTTCAATCACTTGGTTAATTTTAAGTGTGAGTGCATAAATTGCATCTTCTTCACTCATAGAACTTGTATTTGGCATTTCAAGAGGTTCAGATACTTCAATATCAAATAGACCGTCGTTTCCTCTAATACACCTCGCCATAATGATAGGTAAATTCATTTTAAGAGCAATTGTTGCTGTTGCAGGTGCTGTTTTTACCATCTTACCAAAAAAAGGAACATCAATGCCTTCTCTTAATTTTTGATCACAAAGGATAACAACGCCACCACCTGATTTAAGAACCTGTAACATTAATCTAGCACCAGCACTGCCTTTAGGGATTAAAGTGCCTTTACGTCGTTGGAACATAATTTTATCAATCCATTTATTGTTAGCAACTCGATAAACGGGATTAAGATAATAATCGTTAAATAATGGTGCAGAAACAGCAGGCTCCCAATTGCCTAAATGGGCAGAGCAAACAAAACAACCTTGTTTCTTTTGATAAAGATTTTCCAAATTGTTAAGGCCTTTTTTGCGAGCAGTTTTGTAAAGGGTATCCCCATGAGGCATCTCAGCAAAAAAACGTCCCCAGTGTTGCCACATTTTTTTTAAAATAGTTTCTCGTTCGTTTTTTGTTTTTTCTGGAAAAGCAATTTCCAAATTGCGTCGAGCAATGCTGTTTCTTTTTTGCATCAAAAAATAGAGTAAACGACCAATTTGAGACCCGAGAAAAGAGGCTGTTTTAACAGGTAATAATTTGAAAAATGTATATATGATTAAAACAAAAAAAGCACTAATGGGATCAGAAAAATAGCGTTGTAAAAAAGAACGATTCCCACGTCTGATAGCTTTTGCCATAAATTTCTCCTTTTTACTAAAGAATGATACCTTTTAAGAGTTCTTGAACCTCTTTGGGATTGTCAAAAACAAACTGACCATCTGCGATATGAATATTTTTAAGTAGATCTTTTGGAATTTTAACAGCATCTTTTGTTGTTGTGACAAGAGGAAGTCCATTGGCTTTTTTTAAAAGACCTTCAATATCAAATCGGGTATAAAAATAGTGATCGGGGAATTCTTCAGTTTTAACTGGGTTTACGCCATTATTTTGAAGCATATCAAAAAACTTTTGTGGTCTACCAATCCCCGCAAAAGCAAGAACATCTTTGCCTTTGAGTGATGCAAGAGATTTCTCTTTAGCTTTAAAATGTCCAGTAAATAAAGGTAAATCAATTTTGTTGCGTTGTAGAAAAAATTTAACACCCCATTCATCATTGCCGACAAGGACAATGCCATCAGCACGTTCTAACCCTTTTAAAACAGGTTCTCTTAATGGCCCAGCAGGAATGACACATTCGTTGGCAAACCCTTTTTTCCCATCAACAACAATAAATGAAAATGTTTTTATCAAAGATGGATTTTGAAAACCATCATCCATTAAAATACATTTTGCCCCTTTTCGAATAGCAAGTTGTGCCCCACGGGCTCGTTGATTATCAACAACGGTTGGAGCATAACAAGCAAGTAAAATAGCCTCATCACCCACATCATAGGCGGTGTGTTGTTCTAAATCAACAAGAACATTTTTTAAATGTGCTTTATACCCATGGTTAAGGAAGAAAAAATTTCTTTCAATTTTAAAAAGTTCTTTAGCAACAGCAAGACAAACAGGTGTTTTCCCTGTACCACCAATAGACAAATTGCCGATACAAATAACAGGGACATCTGCTTGATAAGGTTTTGCTTTTCGTATCCGATACGCAGTTCCAAAAGCATAAAGTGCCCCAAATGGTTTAAGCACTTTAGATAATAACGAATTTGGAACATCCCAAAATTTTGGCGTTCCCATATCTTCCTCCATTCCACAATTCTTTTTTTATCACTATAGCATAAAAAAAGAAGATATCCACTCTTTTTTTTATTTTTTCTTTTTTTTTAAAGATGAAAACGGGTATGCAAAATATCCCACACACGGTCTAATACATTCATTTCTGATGTGGCAAGAGCATGAGCATGTTGTTGCATTTTTTGATAACTTTCTGGATTTGAAAGGAATTTTTCAATTACCTCTTTTAATTCGGATTTGTTTGCAACCGCAATAAGAGCTTCTTTTTCTTTTGCTGTTTTGACGATTTCTCTAAAATTAAAAGCGTGTGGTCCGATAACAACTGTTCGAGATAAACGCATTGGCTCAAGCATGTTTTGCCCACCAAATTTGATAAGGGAACCCCCTACAAAAACAATGGGGGCGATTTGATAAAGCAAACCCATTTCCCCAATGGTATCTGCAAGATAGATATTTGTTGTTTCAGTGATAACCTCTTTTTTTGAGCGTCTTGCAACAACAAGTCCTTTTTTTTGGAGCATTTGAATTATATTTTCGGCACGATTAGGATGACGAGGAACAAAAACGGTTAATAAATTTGGAAATTTTTTTGCAATTTCTAAATGGACATCAGCCCCTTGTGTTTCTTCATCATCATGGGTGCTTGCCATACACCAAACAGGTCGATTGCCAATTAATTGATGAATATTTTTCAATTCTTCAGCATCAAAAGGAGGATTGACTGCTGCAAATTTTAGGTTACCAGTTGAAACAACATCCTGTGCCCCGAGAACTTTAAGTCTGCGAGCATCTTCTGCTGTTTGCCCAAATGATAAAGTGAATAATGACTGGATACTTTTAATAATATGGGGGAATTTTTGCCATCTTGCAAATGATTTGTCAGATATACGGCCATTTAAGAGAATAAGCGGTTTTTTGTTTTTATAGATTGCTTTCAACAGACTTGGCCAAAAATCAGATTCAAACCATAAAACAGCATCAGCATTCCAGTGTTTGACAAATCTTCTAGCGGCTAAGGGTGTATCGATAGGAATAAATTGATGAAAGGCACGCTCTGGTAATCTTTTTTGCATTAGGTCAGCAGATGTAACAGTTCCAGACGTAACCATAATGTGTAGATTTTTATCTTCATCAAGCAATTTTTTAACCAAAGGGAGCATTGATAAACATTCGCCAACACTTGCCCCATGCATCCAAACAAGTTTACCATCAGGACGTATTTTTTTTGGAAATCCTAGTCGCTCATTCAATCTAGATTTATTTTCTTTCCCTTTTAAAAGGCGGTAAAAAAGCAAAATCAATATAAATGGATATAACAAAATTAAAAGGCATTGATAGAAAAATAATGCTGTCATTTTTTTTTACTTTCTGTTAGAATAACATCTGTCCCATGGTGAATAAACAGAAGACATACTAAAATAATTTATTTAAAAAGGCAAGAAAAATGATAACTGTTTTAAGTAAAAGTCAGCTTTATACAAATGTCCTTTGTGATGCATTAAAAGATTTTGGAGCTATATCATATAAGAATGATGGGGAATATGGGGATGTTTTGATTCTTGTTGGTGATCAAGATTTAGCCAATGAGTTTTTAGAAAAAGATGCCTTGCCATCTGTTTTATTAATTGGTGCAACGCATGATGATGCGGATGTTGAAATGACAATGCCGATTCACTTGTATGAACTTAAGATGTATATAAAAGATTTATTGTTGAAAAAAGAACAAGCTCCTCTTTTTGAAAATAAGCGTTTTTTATTTGAAGGGTCAAAGCGTAGACTATATGACAAAAAGACAAAAAAAGATTACTATTTGACAGAAAAAGAAACAGATTTAATCGTCTACTTGGTAAGGGCACTGCCTGAGGGGGCTTCTAAAATTGATTTATTAACTGGGGTATGGAAGTATCGGGCAGATATCGAAACGCATACGGTTGAAACACATATTTACGCATTGCGACAAAAAATTGGAGAAGATGCTGCTGAATATTTAATTAAAAATATGACGGATGGGTACATTCTTGAAACAAAATAAAGTATAAAAAAAAGCGACTAAAAAGTCGCTTTTTTTATATCACTCACAAATTAAATCAAAGATTTTTTGCTGTTCTTTAAGTTGTAATTTGAATCAATGTTTTTGTTTGTGCTTAAAGAAACTTTTGATTTCAATGAATTAACATTTGATTTGAAATGGCTAAAATCTGTGATGTTTGAAGCAGATACTTTGCTTGTTGAGCGAGATGTTGTATTTGCTTTTAAAGATGTTTTTGTTGTAGCCTTTGTTGTTGCTTTTGTTGTTTTTGTTGAATTTTTATTTGTTGAAAGAGTTGTAGCAACTTTTTTTGTAGCACATTTTGTTTTTTTAGAACATGATGGTGTTTCATAAATCATCAATTGTTCTAATGCCATATGCCAGCATTCATCTTCTTTACCCCAAGGCTTACCCAATTGTTCCCAGATATAATATGCCGCAACGCGGATATCTTCATTTGTGTATTTTTTCATAATTAATTACTCCTTAATAAATGTGAAACTCAAGTTAAATATAAAATAATTCATTATTTAATTCAATTATTTTTTTACAGTTTTGTTAAAAAAAGAGAATTATTTTTTTGTTTTTTATTAATAAATAGTAAACAGTTTACTCTTTGTTAATAATATTAGATGTGTGATGATAAAAAAAAGAGAAAAAATTGTATTTTTTTTCTCTTTTTATTTCCGATTCGCAAAAAAAACAAAAATTATTCTTTTTCAATCAATGTTCTAACAACTGAAAGAGGGGGTAAAAGTTCAATAATTTCAGCAGGTAAAGGTATTTCAATGGCTTGTCCTAAATGTCCAGATGAAATAACTTCAGCCTCACTTCCTGTGCGATGGTCATAGAATGTGTCAACAGTTATTTGAATAGGTTCAAGTTTATAAGGGGACAAAAATTCTAATATCATTCCTTTTTGAATTTTGTGTTTGATTTCCATAACAAGACGATTGTTGTTGACTCCTCTAACAAGACCAGCGTAACGCCAAGCACCAAGGCTGGCAGACACATCATAATTATGAGCTTCTGGTCCTGCGTTGCCATCTAAAAAGCCGACAGTATATCCCCGAGATTGAAGGGTCATGAGTTCATTCATATACTTTTCAGGTGACCACTTTTCAGGATTTTCAAACCAATCATCAATTGCATGGCGATAAGTTCTAGCTGTAATGGCTGCATAATATTCTGATTTATTGCGTCCTTCAATTTTAAAAGAATCAATGCCAATAGGGAGTAAATCTGCCAATCTTGGCAACCAACACAAATCGCGTGAGTTCATAATATAGGTACCATTTTCATCTTCATCGATTCGCATAAGTTCACCTTGACGCGTTTCTTCTTCAATATAATAAGTAGAATCATCATTCGGGTGGCAGGGTTCAGATTCATAAATTTTGTATCGCCATCTGCAAGAATGAGCACAATTTCCTTTATTTGCACTTCTGCCAGTCATAAAATTTGAAAGCAAACATCTACCAGAATAGCTAACACAAAGAGCCCCATGGACAAATGTTTCTAATTTAATATCAGGGCAATTTTCTCTAATTTCTTTAATTTCTGTTAAAGGAACTTCACGCCCTAAAACACAAAGAGAAGCACCTTGTTTTTTCCAAAAATTAACGGTGAGTGTTGAACAAACATTTGCTTGAGTTGATATATGTAATGGGAGCGTAGGAATTTCCTCTTGAATGCGGGCGAAAACACCAGGATCGGCAACAATCACACCATCAGGGTTTAAATCTTTCAATAAAGTGATAAAGTTTTCTACCCGTTCAATATCTTTATTATGTGTGAACAAATTGACAGTTAAATAAACCTTTTTGCCAATGCTGTGTGCATAGTCGATGCCTTGTTTCATTTCTTCAGCTGTAAAGGAAATTTTATTTCTAAGGCAAACACCTGGCATACCAGCATAAACAGCATCAGCACCATACAAAAAAGCTGTTTTTAATCGATTGAGCGAGCCTGCTGGTAACAAAAGTTCTGGTTTTTTGATTGGTTTCATTTTGTAATCCTTTATTCATTAATTTGTGGTATTATAGCCTTTTTTTTATAAAAAAGCAAAAAAATATTACACTTTTAGATGATTTTGTTTTATAATACGCCCCATATAAAAGGAAGTAGTACCTACTTGAAAAGTTTTAACAGGTACCCTTATATTTTTTTAGTAAAAGAAAGGAATGATTATGACAAGACAAAAACCAGTTGTTTTATGTATTTTAGATGGATGGGGTTATCGTAAAGAAACATCCTTTAATGCGATTGAGATGGGGAATACCCCAGTATGGCATCATTTGGTTGAAACATGTCCCAATGCGATGCTTAAAACATCAGGCTTAGATGTTGGGTTGCCAAATGGGCAAATGGGCAATTCAGAAGTGGGTCATACCAATTTAGGGGCTGGGCGTGTTGTATTGCAAGATTTGCCACGCATTGATCAAGCGATTGAAACAAAAACACTTGATACAAATCCTGTTTTATTAGATTTAATTGAAAAATTAAAAACAACAAAAGGTGCTTGTCATTTAATGGGGTTAGTTGGTACAGGCGGGGTGCATGCACAGCAATCACATATTTTGGCATTAGCTGGAATTTTAGATAGAGCAGGGGTCAAAGTTTACCTTCATTGTTTTATGGATGGGCGTGATACAGCACCAGATTCTGGACGTGGATTTGTAAAGGATTTGGAAACATCAATTCAATCAATGTCTAACGTTTCAATTGCGACTGTTTCAGGGCGTTATTATGCGATGGATCGTGATAATAGATGGGAACGTATAGATCTTGCATACCAAGCATTGGTTGATGCAAAGGGGGAACGTTTTGCGACAGCTGATGAGGCAATTTCAGCCTCTTATGATAAAAAGGTGTATGATGAATTTATTATCCCTTGTGTGATTGGTGATTATAATGGGATGCAAGATGGTGATGGCCTTATTATGGCAAACTATCGTTCGGATAGAGCACGTGAAATCACCCGTATTTTGTTGCAATCAGATTTTGAAGATGCTCCTCGTTCTCGTGTGGTAAAGTTTGCCTCAGCGGTGGCGATGACGGAATATTCTGTTGAGCATAATAAATGGCTTAAAGTGCTTTTCCCACCTGAAGAATTGACCAATATTTTTGGCGAAGTGTTGGCTCAAAATGGGCTTAAACAACTCCGTATTGCTGAAACAGAAAAATACGCACATGTGACATTTTTCTTCAATGGGGGGAAAGAAACACTTTTTCCAAATGAAGAACGCATACTTATCCCAAGTCCTAAGGTTGCAACATATGATTTGAAACCTGAAATGTCTGCTTATGAGGTAACGGATAAATTGGTTGATGCAATTAATAATGATCGTTTTGATGTGATTATTGTTAATTATGCAAATGGTGACATGGTTGGTCATACAGGGGTGATGGATGCCGCCATCAAAGCTGTTGAAGCGGTAGATACATGTTTAGGTCGAGTTGTTGAGGCGGTGAAAGAAAAAGACGGTGTTGTTTTTGTGACAGCAGATCATGGGAATGCTGAACGGATGCAAGATGAAACAACGGGTGCTCCCTATACCGCACATACAAATACCCCTGTTAAGGCTGTTCTTGTGAACGCTCATGGGGTAAAAGGGCTTAAAGAAGGGCGTTTGTCTGATGTCGCTCCAACATTATTGGATATTATGAATTTACCGCAACCACCTGAAATGACGGGACAATCCTTGTTGGAAAAATAAATTTCTTATAAGTAAAAAAAAGAACGCATTGTTTCACGCAGTGTGTTCTTTTTTTATCATTATCTCAACGTCCGCTACGCGAGCAAACCCACTTCGTGGCTTCGGCCCCACTTCACTCCCATAAAAAAACGGTCCCTAAGAACCGTTTTTTATAATGGGGCGAAAGATGGGACAGTAAATCCTTATCGGATTTATCCTTCGGCTGGCCTCAGGACCGCCTACGGCGTCCGCTACGCGAGCAAACCCACTTCGTGGCTTCGGCCCCATTTCACTCCCATAAAAAAAACGGTCCCTGAGAACCGTTTTTTATAATGGGGCGAAAGATGGGACAGTAAATCCTTATCGGATTTATCCTTCGGCTGGCCTCAGGACCGCCTACGGCGTCCGCTACGCGAGCAAACCCACTTCGTGGCTTCGGCCCCATTTCACTCCCATAAAAAAAACGGTCTCTAAGAACCGTTTTTTATAATGGGGCGAAAGATGGGACTCGAACCCACGACATCTGGTACCACAAACCAGCGCTCTAACCAACTGAGCTACATTCGCCATCAAAGCATAGTGTGAATTTTATAAAAATTAAATTTAATTGTCAAGTAAAAAATACCTCTTTTTTTATTTTTTTTATGTTGACTTCTGTTTTAACAAAATTATTTTTATCTCTCATTACCTCTATCAATATTTATCTGTGAGAGAAGTTTTGGCTCCCTTTTATGGTAAAATTGAACAAATGGTGCAATTTCTTTATTAAAATATATACGTCTGATGAAGCGTTTTTGTGCTCCTCCTGTATATGTTCGATTTAATCCTCTTTGTATCATTTGAAATAAAATAGGATAATATTTTAAACGATTAGAAATACTTTCTTGTGGTTCATCCTCTTTTAATCCAAACAATTCTTTTTGATGACAAATGCGTTCACTTATATCAGGGTTTTTAACTTGTTCAGAGAGAGCTAATTGATTCAAAAGCTGTGTGCTTTCTTTCCAATAAGAATCTAAAATTCGTTGTAGTGTACGTGTTGATTGAATATTTTCTTCGACTAAACCTTTCATGAGTGGCAACAAAGCATCAAGCATTACCCCTTCCGCATGTAAGGCATTTTTTTGATAATCTGCCAAGCTTGTTGATGCTGTTTTGTTATTATAATTAATAGATAACTCATGTTTTACATTATCATAAACATAATGACTATCAATCAATGAACCTGCCAATCTAATTTGTTGCATGGTTTTTAAATGTTCATTTGAAATTCTCAAATAAAAAGGAGGATTTTCTTTTTCTAATTTGTTTTTAATATTTAAGATAAATGAACCAACATCACCCATATCTTGGTCTTGATTTTCCTTATCAATCTCAATGGCTTGTTCATACTCAAAATTAGAAAGAATTCCCATTGCATAAAGTAAAGGAACATCCGTGCAAACACCAAAAATACATCTTTCATCATAATTATTGATAGATAATTCTTCATCTTCAAAGTGCCGTTTCATTAAATCGGCTTTAAAGTCATCAAAGAGCTCTTTATCCATGGTGTCAGGTATTTTTTTGCGTAGTGGTAACGTAGTTACATGGGAACCTGATAATTGCGTATCTTGCAGTTGTGTTGTGCCAAACTGTTTGTCAAAATTAGCAAGATAATATTCTTGTATATTTTTTGATGGCGTTGCTGTTAATAAACAAGAACGGGCGACATTGGCCAAAAATGCAATATTTTTATCTGTGTTTTTAAGGGTGTTTGTTGCTGGATAGAGTGACATAAAATATCGACTCATTGCACGAAGTTGAGCCGTTACACCAGCATGATGTTTGTTGGCTGGCAAATTGTTCAAATCATTAAGTGTTTTTTGGTAGCAGGCATAAATCATTTTTTGCAATAAAATGGTTGCTTTTTTAAAATCTTTGGCTTTGTCTTGATTGATATATTCATGCATGACAGAAAAAATATCACAAATAACAGTTAAACGGTTAATTGTTATTTTGCTAGAACTATCGCTATCACATGTATCAGGTATTTTAAAATTTTGGATGCTAAGCCATTTTTCGCCACTTTCTATATCGGTTAAAAAGATTGCAAGTTCTCTAAAATTTTCAACCAATTCAAAATATTCAGCTTTAAAACGAAGTGATAATGGTAAATATTGCTCAAAATCTTTATGCAACAAAAAGTGTAATACTTCTTTTATTGATGGTTCCATATCCTCTATTTCATATTCTGAAACACCTAAATTTAAAAGAGTTGTATTTAAGTCAAGTCTGTTGTAATCGCCCGTTTCATTCCCTGTTTTATAAGCTTCGTATTGTTCTTCCATAAATTCATCAACCATGCCATCATTTTCTTCCATATAGGAGTCAAAAAGTTCATCTAGTTTTTGAAGACCATTTTTTTTAAATAGATTTTCTTGAACAGTACGAAGATCATCAGCTTGTTGTTTTGTAATAATTCCCAAAATACAGTAGCTATATACCTCGGGTAAGTTGGCTATGTAAACAAGCCCTTGAAGGTGAGGGGGAACTTTTCCAAAAAAATTTTCTAATTCTTCAGAATCATCTTTATACTTACGATTGACATACTCTTCCAACTCTAAAAAAACAGTTTTATAATAATTTTTTATCATTAAAACGCTTTTTTCTTCTATTGAAAGATTTGCAAACTCTGCAGTTTGAACCAGTTCTTTAATATATTGGTCATTTTCTTTTTTGATAATGGCACGCATATCAATAGGTTCTGTTTTTTCTAAAGTTTTTTGTGTGTCAATCACGGTTCTTTTTAGGGGTAAATAAAATGCTTGATTTATCCCCTTTATAAGTGGAAAGGGTTTTGCCTCCTTAATAGCGGGAGAAAGGCTCTTTTCATACATAATTGTACAATTAGATAACCATTCATAAATTTGTGTCCCTACATTTGTATTCGGGTGAAGTTTGGCAACTTCTTTTGCTTTTTGAATTGCTTGATAGAGGAGGGCTTTTCGCTCTTTATCTGTATATTTTCGCATGTGAATAGGCATTAAATTTTTAAGCGTTGTTATGCCAAAATTAATTCTACGAGCTGTATTTATATCTTCGCCACAAGCCAATTTCCTTCTTTTTAAATCTTGAATGTGTTTTTGCCATCTCATGCAAATAAGTTGGTTTAGTTGAGCGTTTAGTTCAATATTTGTATATGGGAGAGCTTGCTGTAATAGTACCAATTCATTTAAAATAGTATACTCTGTTTCTTCTTCAGAAAAAGGATCATACCAATTTGATGTAAAAAGTTCATCATCAATGGGTAATTTAAAATTATTAACATTTGTTTTAATTGTTTCAAATAATCCCGCTGTTCTTTTTAACTCAAGTGCTTTATCAAAAGCTGTTTTGGATAAGCCTAAAACATAACCATTTGCTTTTGCGTATTCAAGTACATCCATATAATCAGGAGCGTTAACCTCTAATTCAATCGTGGGTAATTTTTGATGTTTCTTTTTGAGTTGAGATTGGTATTCCCGTGATATATCATTGATTAAACGGAGTTCAAAAATGCGGTACGCATCAAATGCCTTTTTATCACAAAATCCCATTAAACATGTGATAAATGATAGATTAATCATGGATAATGTAGCAAGATATGTCCCATTATCAGTTAGTTGTTCACTTATTTTGGGTCTTAATTCAAGATCTCTAAGGCACATAAAAACAGTCTTTTTTGATTTTTCATACTCTTTTTGTGTTTTTAATGTAATATCGAGATCATTTTCATCTAACTCATTGATGATTGGTTTGATTTCTTTAACCATAAACTACCCTCATGCAAAAATGAATAACCAATTATACAAGATTTTAATATAAAAATAAAGAAAAATATATCAAACAACAAAAAATGAAAAATTTTATTTAGATTGTTGAATGATGGATAAAAGGATATCTCCCATTTTTTCAGAAGGTGAAAGTGCTTGTCCATAACCTAATTGCTTTAAACTTTCATCAACAGCTTGTGTTTTATTTTTTAGCAATAATTCAATTGTATCAGTTAAATTTTGAATGGTACATTTTTCTTGTAGTAATTCAGGAATAATTTCTTTGTTGGATAAAATGTTAATCAAATTAACATATTTTATTTTTAAGAGTTTTTTAGCTAAAATCCCTGTTAATTTGTTGACACGATAGGCAATAAGGTGAGGGACACCAGCTAATGCTAATTCTAAACTCACAGTTCCCGATGCTGCCATGGCCACATCGCTGGCCGCAAAGGCATCGTAACGGGCTTGTTCTCCTTCAACAATAACATGGGGAATATCCCAGTTTTTAAGCATATTCTTTAATTTATCAGAAACGGTTGCAACAGTTGGTATGACAACAAACAGATTTTTATGTTTTTGTTGTAAATTTTCAGTCGCTTTCATAAACATATCCATTAAAAATGCAACCTCATTTTTACGACTGCCTGGGAGCATGGTTAAAACGGTTGTATTATCTGGAATATTATGTGTTTGTTTAAATAAGCTTGCATTCCCACTGTCTGCACCACCTTCGATAACAGGATGGCCAATAAATGTTGTTGGCATGTTATATGGTGTAAAATATTGTTCCTCATATGGGAGTAAACAAAATAAATGGTTCATATAGGACCCAACTTTTTTAGCACGTCCCTTTTTCCATGCCCAAACTTGTGGTGCAACGCAGTGAACGTGTGGGTTTTTAAATTTCAGTTTTTTCAATTTTTTATGCACACGAGCAGAAAAGCTAAAACTATCAATTGTCATAACAATGTCAGGTTTTTTATCAATAATATCTTGTACTGTCTGGTTCAATCTTTTTAATACAAGGGGAATGCTTGGGATAACTTCGGCTAACCCCATAACAGCTAAGTCTTTGATGTTGAATAAAGAATTTAATCCTTCTCTTATCATTGATTCACCACCAACGCCGATAAAAGATACTTTATCTTGATATTTCTTTTTCATCGCACGCATTAAACGAGCACCTAATAAATCACCAGAGGGTTCCCCTGTTACAAGATAAATGGTTACACTCTCTTTCGTGTTATCCTTTTTAACATCAGACATATAGTTAGCTCCTTTTAATCTTTTTTAATACCGATGATAAAGATACCTAATTTATCAGCTAAATCAACTGTTTTATCCGCTTCAGCAAGCAAAACAGCACCTTCTTCAACGGCAATACCTTTCAGTCCTGCATCATAAATGGATTGGACTGTGTCGGGTCCAATTGTTGGCATATCAATACGTTTTTCTTGTTGTGGCTTTAGTACTTTGACTAAAACACCACCAGAGCCTTTTCGTTTAAGCTGTTTTGTCCTTTCAATAAGTGCTTTTGTCCCTTCAATCCCTTCAACAGACAGAACGAGCCCTTGTTGAACAATACAGGCTTGACCAACATCAGCTTGCCCCAAAATTTTAGCAACGTCAAATCCGCGTTGAATGTCAATTAAATCTTTTTTGAGTGGTTTTTTAATTGTCAAAATACCAGCTGGAGCTAATAATTCTGGCATAATTTCATGAATTCCTGTAACTAAAAATCCATGTTTTTCAACTTCTTTAATCACAAACCGTAATAGGCTGTCATCTCCAAAAGCTTTAAATGATAGTTTTGCAAGGAGTGACAGCCCCTTAAAATCAGGTCTTATTTCTGAAAGAGATGGCCTTTTAACACCGCCAATAAATACGACTTGATGAACGTTGTACTTTTTTAGGAGTTTAAATGTTGTTCCAATAGCACCAAGACGAACCTCTTTAACCAGAACATTGCTTGGAAAAAGCGTTTTATCAGCATGTCCTTTTAAAGCTAGTACAACGACTGGTTTTTTATGTTTAGCTAAAAAAGAGGCAAGCGTAACAGGTAAAACACCGCTTCCAGCAATAATGCCAACAGTTGGTTGTTGTAATCTTTGTGATTTAGGACTTTTTAGCAAAGGTATCTCCTTTCACTTAAAAAAGCTTTTCATAAAAATTGGTTAGCAATCGGGTTGCAAGATATTATTTTTTGATGGATTTTTTACAAATTCAATTTGTGCTTTGATAAATGGATTGTTTATCCATTCTTGATTTTCTTCGACAAGTTGAATACGTTCTGTAAATGTGCCATTTTCTTTGTTAAAGAGAGCTTTGTATGCTTGTTGAATCATTAAAATAGATGATTTTTCAACACCAGCACGTTGAAGACCAATAAGGTTTAATCCACTTAAGCCTTGGCGAATACCGCCCATCATTAATCCATAAGGGATAATATCTCGTGTGACACCACACATACCACCGATCATCGCCCCTTCACCAATGCGTGTGAACTGTAAAACAGCGGATAATCCACCAATAATAGCTTTATTCCCAACATGAACATGTCCAGCAAGTGTTGCATTATTGCTCATCACAATATCATCACCTAAAACACAATCGTGTGCAATATGTGAGGCAACCAAAAAGAGGTTGCGATTCCCAATAATTGTAATTTTATTATCAACCTCAGAACCAACATGGGCGGTAACATGTTCTCTAAAGGTATTATCATCACCAATGATAAGTTGGGCATCAGGTGCATTTGAGCGTTTATGTTGAGCAATTAATCCAAGTGCCGCAAAAGGATAAACGGTATTTCGTTCTCCCATCTTTGTGTACCCATCAATAACAACATGAGAGATCAGTTTTGAACCTGAACCGATTTCAACATGTTCACCGATACAACAAAATGGACCCACTTCAACATCCTCAGCTAGTTTAGCATTGGGATGGACAATTGCACTTGGATGAATTTTAGCCATATTATTACTCCTTTATTATCTGATTGATGGCTTTTATTAAAAAATGCGTCAGTAAGAGAAAGTCTGTTATCTCAATTGACGCATTTTTACGAACTCCTTATTTTGTTTTAAGCTTTTTTAAAGACCATGGCACTAAATATTGCTTGAGAAACAAGTTTCCCGTCAACTTTAGCTTCACCACGAAACTTAAAAACATTACGAACAGCTTGTTCTTTTTTAACTGTAAACTCAATGACATCGCCTGGTAAAATTGGTTTTCTAAATTTTACCTCGTCAACCGTCATAAAGTAAACGCTGTTACCAGAACGTTCTTCTTCAGGAAAAGCGGTTAAAACAATGATGCCAGCTGTTTGAGCCATGGCTTCAATTTGTAAAACACCAGGCATGACAGGGTTTTCAGGGAAGTGTCCTTGAAAATATCCTTCATTCATTGTCACATTTTTAATTCCGATACCGCTTTCACCTGGAACAACATTTTTAAGTTTGTCAACCAGTAAAAAAGGATAACGGTGAGGTAATAATTTTAAAATTTCACCAATTTTGATTTCTTCAATGATGTTTTTTTGTTCTGTTGCGACTTCTTCTTTGTTTTCCATTTTTTTCCTCTAGTCTTCTTTTTTCTTTTTTGTTAAACGTTGCAAAGCAATCTGTTGACGCATAAATTCCACACGAGAAACCGCAGGTGAGCCCATTAAAACAGCTCCCGCAGGGACATCATTCATTAAACCTGATTGGGCGGCAATTTTGGCACCAGAGCCAATTTTTAAATGCCCAGCAAATCCAACTTGTCCACCAGCGACTACAAAATCACCAAATTCGCAGCTACCAGCAATACCAACTTGCGATACAATCACACAGCATCTGCCTAACTTGACGTTGTGAGCGACTTGAACGAGATTATCAATCCGACATCCATCAGCAATAACTGTATCACCCATAGCCCCTCTATCTACCGTTGTACCAGAACCAATTTCAACATCGTTTCCAATAATGACACGACCGAGTTGTGGCACTTTGGCAGGGCCTTTGATTGACATTGCAAAACCAAAGCCATCTTGACCAATGTGAGCACCTGGATAAATATAGACTTTTGAACCAGCGATGCAATGAGAAACAGTTGCGGTTGCACCAACGATGCAATCATCACCCATTTGAACCCCTTCTTCAATAACAGCATTTGCTCTGATGTCACATTTTTTACCCAAAACAACATTCGCACCAATATAAGCACCTGCTTCAACACGACAACCTTCTCCTAACACAGCTGTTGGATGAATAAATGCTTTATCAGAAATATAACTTTCAACTTCTCTTGGATAAAAAGCGCTTGCCACCAAACCATATGAACGATGTGGATCTGCACTAACAAGTGCGATGACGCCTTCTGGTACAAATTCTAAAAAGTTTTCAGGTACAATAACCGCACCCGCTTTTGTTACTTTTAAAGGTTCTCTCATCGCTGGGATGAATGCCCAGGTAATATCATTTTTTGTTGCCATATCGATTGAAGCAACATCATTAAACACTTGATTTAAATCAGCGTTGTCGGGGAGTTTTAGTTCCCCGACTTTTGCGATTTCAGCCAATGTTAAACCAGATATTTTTTTGAAAAATCTTGTATCAGCCATTCTTCTTCTCTATTTGATTACTTTTTTGGTTGAGCTGGTTCTTGCTTAGTTCCTTGTTCTACAACGGCAGGAACTGTAAATTGTGCTGGATCTGGAAATGTAACAGCAAGGTCTTTATCATTTAATAAAGTGATAAAATCAGCCGTTACATCAGCACAAGGAGCAAAATATGTTACATAAGGACGTGGTAAAATAATTTTTAATCCTTTCTTTTGGCTTAATTCTTTTAAAGCAGCTTGTGCAACAGGATCAATTTGAGCTAATGCAGCTTGTCTTGCTTTAGCAATTAAAGCCGACTGAAAACGAACCTTTCTTTGGAATTCAGCTAATTCGTTGTTTAATTGTTGAATTTCTTTTGCATATTCATTTTGCTTATTTCCTGATGCATCAATTTTTTTCTTAAGTTCAGCAGCTTTTGTTTGTAATGCTTTTTCATCATTTGCAAAGCGAGCTTTAAGTGCACTGACATATTTTTCAGTTTCAATACGCACCTTTTCATAAACAAGTGCTTCAAGTTTAACACGGTCAACATCTAAAACCGCAACCCGATTACTGCGAGATGTTATTCCAACACCAGCAGCAATAACAAGTCCTGCAACAGCACATCCTGCAAAAAGAGCTAATAATTTTTTATTCATTTTTAAAATCCTTTCCCAAAGTTTAAACGAAACACTTGTGTTTTATCATATGATTCCTTGACAACAGGTAATGAGAAATCAAGATTAATCATTCCCATTGGTGATTGCCATAGAATACCTGTACCAACGGCGACACGGACACCGCTACTGTAATCCATATTATCTCTGTCAAAATCATCTGGTTTACCAATAATACCAGCATCGACAAATGTTTTTCCCTTAATACCTATTTCACGAGGTAACCCAAGAGGGAAAACCAATTCTGTTGAAGCTGTGGCATACCAGTTACCACCGAGAGCATCATCGGTGTATTTATCACGAGCACCAACACCACCATATTCAAATCCTCTTAATGAATAATCACCTAAGAAGAAGCGGTTGTTAATGCGGACATCTTTTCCACCAACACCCCAGATGTGGCCACCATCTCCGCGTAAAGACAAGACAACATCATCTGTCAGTGAAAAATATTGAATTGCGGTTGCTGTGATGCGAACAAATTTTGTATCTCCGCCAATTCCAGCAAAATCCGTTCCTAATGAGAGGTAATACCCTTCAGTTGGATTAATTCTGCTGTCACGTTTGTCATAGCTGATATCTTGACCAATCATGGAAACATTTGTCTTGCCTTCTTGGTCTTTAATATAACGAGAAGCATCACTTTCGACATCAGTCACATCGTCTTGACGCAACGTATAGCGGACTGTTTGTCTTAACGCATCGGTGTAATTCCAACCAAATCGGGTGGTGAAACCATATGATGTATAGCTATAAGAACTGGAATCTTCATTATCTCTTGTTGTTCTGAATAATTCTAATCCTGCAAGAAGTGGCAAATCCATAAAATATGGGTTTGTCAAACCAGCAACATATTGCGTTTCTCTTTGTGATAACATGGCATTTAAATTAACGATATTACCTGTTCCTAAAATATTACGTTCGACAATACCTGTTTCAAAGAGCATACCATCATATGATGACCAACCAACGCCAATGTTAAAAGCACCTGTTGATTTTTCAGCAACAGAAACATCGACATTTGTTTTTGATGGGTCACCATAAACAGGGAGTGTTTTAAAATCAACTTTTTCAAAATAATCTAAATCTTCAACTTTTTGTTTTGATCTACGTAATTTTGACGCGTTAAATGCATCCCCTTCCTTTAATCTAAATTCGCGACGGATGACTTTATCTTGCGTTCTTGAATTACCATGGATATCGATTTTGTTGATAAAGACTTTTTCCCCTTCTTGAACTCTAAAGATGACTTTAACTGTTCTATTTTGTTCATTTTTCTTAAATTCAGGAACAACCTCAACAAAGGCATATCCTTCGTTTGCAAATTTATCAGTCAAGGCCTCAATTGTTGAATCAATTAATTCAGCATTGAAACGATCACCTTGTTCAAATTCCAATAATTTGACAAGTGCCTCTTTGTTCCCACGTTTTGCATATTCTGGTAAGGAAACCTTGATTTCAGGTTGTTCAAAACGATATCTTTCCCCTTCTTTAATACGCATTGTTAATGTAAAGCCTGATTTATCTGGTAGTAATTCAGCCGCAGCATTTTCAACTTCAAAATCAACATAACCATGCTTTAAATAAAAACGACGGAGCATTTCTTTATCATAATTAAGACGATCTGGATCATAAGTGTCTGTGCTTGCAAAGAAACGATACCAAGCATTTTCTTTTGTGACCAAAACGTCTTTTAAGGTTCCCTCATCAAAATGTTCATTGCCAATAAAACTGATTTTTTCAATGGTTGTTTTGGGACCTTCATCAATTTCAAAAATAACATCTACGCGGTTTTGATCTTTTTTTATAATCTTAGGTGTTACAGAAGCACCAAATCGACCACTGCGTTTATAAAGCGTTAATAATCTGTCAGCATCAGATTGAGCAGTGCTTGGTGTGTAAACAGTTCTTGGTTTTAATTCAATTTCTGTTTTTAACACATCATCGTCCATTTTTTCGTTTCCTTCAAAATAAATTTCACGGACGATGGGGTTTTCTTGTACCTGAACGACAAGTGTGCCCTGTTTCATTTTAACAGAAACATCAGAAAACAAGCGTGTGTCAAATAATGTTTTTGTTATTTTATCTAATTCATAAGGCGTAATATCTTGACCTTGTGTAAGATTTAAATTCCTCATAATAGAGGTTGGCTCAAATCGATGTGTCCCCTCAATTGAAACATTTTTTAAAACTTCAGCACCTACTGGTGAAGATAACACAGAAGAGGCTAAAAAAGCAAAACCAACAAATTTTTTCATTCAAAAATCCTTTGTATAATGCGTGGCACATCTAAAAACATAGTATATGCCAATAATAATAACAAAATACTCAATCCAATTGCCAAAAAGGCATTTTGAGCTTTGTCGGGTAGCGGTTTCCCCCGAACAGCTTCTACGGCATAAAAAGCCAAATGTCCGCCATCTAATACAGGTATTGGTAATAGATTCATAAATCCAACTGCAACCGATATTTGTATGACAAACATTGTTAATGAGAGCCACCCACCTAAGACAGCATCGCCTGACATTTCAGCAATGCCTAATGGCCCTCTCATGTCTTTGGGAGTTCTATTTTTAAATAAAACTTGCCCAAGATAAATAAGTGTGTCCCTTGTCATTTGTCCAACCTTTAAAATGGATGAAGAAAGGGCTGTAAAAAATGGAAGTGGTTTTGCGGCCTCAAAGGCTGCTGTTGATGCTGAAAAACCAATCATTGGAAATTCATACCCCTCCAAATAACGTGGCATTAATGATACACGATGTGTAACACCTGCACGCTCAAATAAAATATCTAAGGGTTTTTCAAATTCTGTTAATCGTGTTAAGCGAACGACATCTGTAAAGTTTTCAATTTTTTGATTATTGATTTCTATAAACTTATCCCCTTCTTGAAGGCCTGCTTCTGCCGCAGGTGAATCAGGCAATATGCTACCAATTACAGGGGATAAACGTGCCTCGCCAACAAAAAACAAAACACCTGTCAATAAAATGATGGCAAATAGATAATTCATCGCAGGGCCTGCAAAAATAATAAGGGCCCGTTTCCATAGTTTTTGTGATAAAAAGGCTTTTTCTTTTTCCGCGTCAGTTAACCCTTTGGTTGATGATTTTGCACTGGCTGCATCATCATCACCTAACATTTTAACATATCCGCCTAATGGGATAAGACAAACTTTCCATTTCGTTCCTTTTTTGTCAACGCGAGAGAAAAGTTCCTTTCCAAAACCAACTGAAAAGTCTGTGACGTGGACACCGCACCACCTTGCCATAAAAAAATGTCCACCTTCGTGAATAACAACAATGACAGATAAAACAAGTACAAAAGACGCAATATAAAGAAGTGATGTCAGCATTTAAAAAATTGCACCTCCGTTATTGAAAAAATAAATAATAACAGCCGTTAAAACAGCAGCAAATAACAAACCGTCAACCCTATCAAATAAGCCACCATGACCAGGGATAAGATTACTTGAATCTTTTAAATTTAAAGATCTTTTAATGTAGGATTCAAAGAAATCACCTACTTGTGAAATAACAGCAAGAACACCTGCGGATAACACAAGAACATGTTTGACTTGATCAAATGAAAGACCGCTCGCTGGTGATAAATAGTTGTTAGCTCTTAAATAAAGTGCAAAAATATAGGCTACAGCCATTGCAAAAGTTGCACCACCAATTAAACCTGCCCATGTTTTTTTTGCACTGATTTTGGGTGCAATTTTAGGGCCACCAACGGTTTTACCAACAACGTAGCCACCAATATCTGTTGCCCAAACAACAAAGAAAAGCCATAAAACAATTTCACGACTAACAGAATCGTTAATATAGTAAATATAACCCAAAGAAATCAGCGGGATACATATATATAGTAAACCTAAAGAATAGAGCAATCTTGAACCAGATTTATAAAAAACAATTGTTGTGCCAAGTAACGCAAGCCATAAAGCAAATAGAGGGTTTGCCTCAGTCATAAAGGCACAAAGACAGGCAAACAAAACCATCCAAACCGTGTTGACAGAAACTTTTTTATCAAACATAACGGTCCATTCCCAAGCCAAGCCAGAACCAAAAACAGCTAATAAAATTGTATAAAGTGGAATAGAATAATCCATGTAAAAATCTTTTCCAAACCAAATACTACCAAGAACAATGGGTGCCAATACAAGTGCAGAAACAATCCGTAAAATTAAGTTTGAATGCATTTTATTTTCCTTTCGTTTTGCTCACTATTGCAGATTTTTAATCGCCTGTCAAGTCTTTATTCCTGATTTAAAATTTAGTATTTTTTTTTACATAAAAAACAATTTGTTTTGTGAAAAAAACGTTTTTTAAGCAAAAATTAAAGTTGTATTTTTTTTTATTTGATAGTATAGAAAAAGTAATCACTATAATAAGGGAAGTTGCTATGAAAGTTTTTTTACGTAAAATTTATGGTCTTACATTATTTGTTTTTGGTGTGATGACAGCAATTGCTTGTTTTTCATATCACTCATCTGATGTTTCTTTTAACACAGCCAGTACAATGGCGACAAAGAATATATTGGGTAGCTTTGGGGCTCATACAGCAGATATTTTGATACAGTTATTTGGTATTGCTGGTTTTTTAATTCCAGTTGCATTTGTTTGTATTGGGTTAATGTATTTTTCAGGTAAAAAACACCTTCATTTGCGACTGTTTTTGTTTGTGTCTACGTTACTGGCGTTTTCATGGGTTTTGGGGCCTTCTTTTATCCCAGGTGATGGCGTTTGGAAAAGCTCTTTAGGTGGTGGTTTTGTTGGGTTTTATTTGACAGCTTGGATAGGTCAAAGTGCCTTATTGCCTTTTTATATCCGTTTGATGCTTTTTGTATTGGTTGTCGTGTTTATGGTTTTGAGTTTAAATCTGCCAATTGTTAAAGGAACAAAGTGGTTCTTTAACAATGCAATCTTGAAACTGGTGAAAATAAGATTTAAAACGCCTCAAAAGATGAATTTTAAATTGCCTTCTATCGCTTTTAAATTGCCACAATGGCATTTCCAATTGTTGCCTGTTACACAATCAGAAGATGTGAAGCCCACACTTGATGAAACAGAAACAAAAGAGGATGTTTTGCAAAGCGAGCCAATTAAGAAAGAACGCCACTCATTGTTTTCATTTTCTTTCAAACAAAAAGCAAAAGAGCCAAAGAAGGAACGGGTTGAACCTTCTTTTACGGAAAACGAGAGTTTTGGATTTTTAGGTATGGGGCAAACTGTAAAAGAAACTTACCATGAAACAACGAATTATATGGTTGATGAAACGCCTGTTAAACAACGTGAAAAAACACCTGTGCAATCAGCGGTTCAAACAAATTACACAAGGCCTGATGATACGGGCGTATTGCAGTTGCCATCAAGTTCATTGCTTGACCCTGTTAAATCAAATAATGCCCCAATGCTTTCAAAAGATGTGATGCAAAAAATAAGCAAGGAATTAGAAGATGTCTTGGCTCAATTTAGCATTACAGGAAAAGTGATTACAGCTCATCCAGGACCTGTGGTCACGCTTTATGAATTTCAACCAGCTGCTGGGATTAAAAGTGCAAGAATTATCACATTAGCGGATGATATTGCTATGAAAATGCGGGTTGTGTCTGTTCGTATTGCTGTAATTCCTGGAACGGATGCTGTCGGTATTGAAATGCCAAATGTAAAACGTGAAGTTGTTTATATAAGAGAAATGATTGAACATACGCAATTTAAAAATAATTCAGGGGCATTACCGCTTATTTTGGGAAAAGATATCGGTGGGGCACCTGTATTTGCTGATTTGGCAAAAATGCCACACTTACTTGTTGCGGGGACTACGGGTTCTGGTAAATCAGTTGCAATTAATACAATGGTTTTGTCTTTATTGTATCGTTTTACACCTGCCGAATGTCGTTTAATTATGGTTGATCCAAAAATGGTTGAGCTTTCGGTTTATAATCGTATTCCACATTTGTTGACACCTGTTGTTGTTGATCCTGAAAAGGTTGTAATCGCACTTAAATGGGCGGTGCGTGAAATGGAAGACAGATACACGTCTATGTCTCATTTAGGGGTTCGCAACATTGATGGATACAATCAAAAATTAAAACAAGCAGCTAAAGAAGGTAAAAGTTTAACACGTCGTGTTCAAACAGGGTTTGATCCTGAGACAGGACGACCTATATATGAGGAGCAAGAATTTGATTTAACACCAATACCTTATATTGTGATTATTATTGATGAAATGGCGGATTTAATGGGAAGATGTGGTAAAGAAGTTGACCCTCTTATTCAACGATTGGCACAAATGGCTCGTGCGGTGGGGATTCACTTAATCCTTGCAACACAACGTCCAAGCGTTGATGTTATTACAGGTACGATTAAATCAAACTTCCCATCAAGAATGTCTTTTCAAGTACGCAGTAAAACAGACTCTAGGACTATTTTGGATGAACATGGTGCAGAACGGTTGTTAGGTAAGGGGGATATGCTCTTTATGCCAGCAGGGCAAAGACCGCAACGGGTACATGGTCCTTTTGTTTCTGATCAAGATGTTGAGCAAGTGGTGCATCATTGGGAGATGCAAGCAGAACCTCAATATTTAAATGCGGTGACAACGGACCCTGATGCTGTTTCAGGAGGGGCGAGTGCTGGCGGGGGTGATGTGGCTCCAACGGGTGGTGATTTATATGATCAAGCAGTTGCTATTATTTTAAGAGACCAAAAGGTTTCAACAAGTTATGTGCAACGCCAATTAAGAATTGGATACAATAAAGCTGCTGATTTAATTGATCGTATGGAAGCAGAAGGGGTTATTTCAAAGCCAAATGTTGCAGGGAAACGAGAAATTTTGGTGCCGACATGTAACGCTTAATTTAAAGGATTTAAAATGAAAAAAATATTGTTTTTACTCATTCTTTTTCTAGCAATGCCAACAGTTGCAGATGTTGAAAAAAAGATTGATACACCTCAAAACAGAGCAATTCTAAAAAAAGTTGAAACAGCATACAATAAAATTAAAACATTAAAAGCTGAATTTGCTCAATTTAATTCAAAGACAGAAAATGACTTGCAAACAGGTTTGCTTTATCTGTCAAGACCAGGAAAGATGCGTTTGGTGTATCAAAAGGGATCACCTTTAGAATTTTATGCAAATAATGGTTATTTTATTTATCATGATAAAGATTTAAAAGAGGTCAGTTATTTTGATTTAAATCAGACGCCTGTTAGTTTGATTTTGAAAAAAGAGTTGAAATTTGATGATAAAGAATTTGTCGTAACGGCAATTCAAGATATTTTAGATGAATACAAAGTGACTGCTCACAAAAAAGGTGCTAAAGAGCTTGGTTCATTAACATTGATTATTGATAAAGATACGCTATTGTTAAAGCAATGGGAGGTTCTTGATATGCAAGGAGTTAAATCAACAGTTTCATTATTTAATATTGAACAAAATGTTTCTGTTGACAAAAATTTATTTTTGTTTCAAAATCCTTATAAGCAAAAATAGTTAAAGGAGGCATAATTATGAAAAAAACATTACTTTTATCTTTCGCACTGGCAACACTTGTTCCTCTTGTTGCGTTTTCAGCTCCGCGGGATTGTATTTATCATCCCTTACAAGAGATTATCCGTTCAGCACGTTCTGAAAAAGATATTGAACCATGGATAAAAGATCAAATTAATTTTAATATTGATTTTTCATGTGGTGGGTCAATTTTACAATTGGCTATTATTCGTGGGAATCCTGATATTTTAAAATTGTTGATTGAAAAGGGTGGGGTAAATGTAAAGGAAATGATTCAAAATGATGCGTTTCCTATTAAAGGTGCTCCTCGGGTAATTCCAATTAGCCTATTTGCTGCTTTTTATGCCACTAGACCTGAAATTTTAAATCTTTTTATGACACATGCAGGGGATAGTTTTTATGAAAAGGATGCAAATGGACAAAATATTTTATGGTATATAGAACAAAATCCTGTTTTGCGTAATACAGATTTATCTGATTTAATTGTTAAAAATTTACTTATCACAGATACGAATGCACACAATAAAAAAGTTCAGCTTGAAAGAGAAAAGGCTGAAAATGAACGAATTGCCAAAGAAAAAGCTGAAAAAGAACGGTTAGAAAAAGAGGCGGCAGAAAAAACAGCAAAAGAAGAAGCTGAACGTGAAAAAATGGCAGAGCGGATACGTGCCAAGCAACAAAAGAATGCTCAAACGCCAAAACCAAATCGCGGGTTTAAAAAATCAGGAATGATTGAAGAAGAACCTGATAATGCATATAAGCCATCTAAAGATGCCTCTATTGATTTGCAAGGTTCTGATTTTTAATATGGATATGTCTTAGAATGAGCCGAATAAAAAACTTGTTTTTTTGTTCGGCTTTTGGTATAATTAATATAAGGTTTATTAAAATATAGGTTGTGCAAATGTCAAAAACAGAGATAATAGAACTGAATCGGAAGCATCTATCGAATGGACATGTGGTTGTTTCTTATAAGGCAAATGATCAGGTTTATTATGATGAATATCTTTCGGAACAAGATGTTTTAGAAAAAAATAAACGAGCTATTGTTTCTAGAGCATATGCGAAAAAAAATAAAATTGGTCGTAATATGCTTGTTTATATTGACCCAAATACAAATCAGAATGCACCGCGTGTTCTTAAAACGCTTGTGTATGATCGTCAAAATAAGCTTTCAGAAGAAACGGTGTTTAATGCTGAAGGTGTAAAGGTTTTATCTCGTTTTTATCAAAATGGTATTTTGGAAAAGGATTGGACATTCGATGGTAAAACGGGTCGATTGATATCTGGTATACAATATCGTAAAAATACAGCTGGTAAATATGATATTATTAGCCTTTCTACCCCGATTTATAATGAAAATGGTGAATTATCACATACCATACAAAAAAAGACAAATGAAAAAGGGGTTCCTACGGGTGAAATATTGCAACGTGTATTTTATTTATGTAATTTGCCCTTTGTGCGTGTTAGTTATACCGAGGATAAAAAAAATCCTTTAAACCCAAGTTCTCGCATCTATTCTCTTGATGATGGCAAGTGGAATATTGTGACGGATAAGGCGTTGATAAAGCACTTAATCCCAATTTTGGAAGATGCGGTTTCTTGTGAAGGTAAAAATGCACCCAAACGTTCATTTTTGGATACACATTCGAATATTCATTTTTCAGAGTTGACTTATGATGATGTTTTAGCTTTTAAAAAACTAAATCCAACAGTACAAATTTTAACACCAGAACAGATTGGATATATCCCTTCTGAGGATGAAAAATTTTCTCAACTTGAAAATCTGACGGTTGAGGAGCGTCAATTTGTTGAGAAAGCACTCAATGCTGGTTATTATGTTTCATTAACTCCATTAAAAGAGGCATAAAATGACACAAAAGAATTTTTTATTTGCCCCAACAGAAGAACAAATACAAAATGCAAAAAAAGAACGGGATATTGCTTCACGAGATTTAACGTCATTCCCTTACTATGAGTTGCAAAAAGCACGTTCGTTGGATTCAAATGTTGCTGTTATATCGAAGGAAGAAAGTAAAGTTCTACCTGTTATGCCAAAGTTACGTGAAACTTATTTTGAACAGTTGCCAAGTGAATTGCAAAAAATTGTTTTAAGAGCAAATATCGCGGGGGTTAATTTGACAGCTTCAAATTCTGATGGGGAGGCATTTCTTTACATGGCTCCAGAAACAGAAATGGAACGGACTAAAATGATTGCAAAACTGAATCAAATTGAGCAAACAACGCTACAAAATAAACAGTCAATAGCTGGGGCTTTTAAACCTGTTGTAACTGAAGAAATATCTGTTGCACCTCCTGCTTTTCAAGAACAATATGAAAAATAATAAAATAACGAGTTAAATAGAATGAAATTTACGGCACGTCCATTAAAAACGCATCTTAAAAAAGTAAAAGGCAGAAAAGCATCTAGTACAAAATGGTTGCAAAGGCAGGTGAATGACCCTTATGTGAGTGAGGCACACCGTTTGGGTTATCGTGGGAGAGCTGCTTTTAAAATTATGCAATTAGATGATCAATTTCACTTTTTTAAACCTGGGAAAAGGGTTGTAGATTTAGGGTGTGCACCAGGGGGGTGGTCGCAAGTTGCTGTAAAGCGTGTTCATTCGACACCTGAAAATCCATTGGTTGTTGGGATGGACTTGTTACCTGCTGATCCGATAGCGGGGGCAAAATTGGTACAAATGGATTTTACCCTTGATGAAGCCCCAGATAAGTTAAGAGAGCTTTTAAATGGTCATCAAGCTGATATTGTTATGTCTGATATGGCAGCAAATACGACAGGGGTTCATGCTCTTGACCATTTGCGTATCATGAATTTATTGGAAATGGCTTATGATTTTGCTTTACAGGTTTTAAATCCTGGTGGTGTTTTTATTGCAAAAATTTTTCAAGGGGGAACTGAAAATCAATTTTTAGCTGAAATGAAACAGCATTTTAAAGTTGTTAAACATGCCAAACCTGATGCTAGTCGCAAAGATTCATCTGAGGTTTATGTTGTTGCGACAGGCTTTAAAGGGAAAAAGGAAGATTAGTTTTTTTATGAGAGAAGAAATTATCCACAAAGTTGCTGCAGAACTTTTAAAACAAATTGATAAAGAAACACGACCCGCTTCAGAAGTTATAAATTCTTTTACAAGAACGCATAAATCATTCGGTTCAAAAGATAGGCGTCTTTTAACAGAAACGGTTTGGCGTGTGATTCGTCATAAAGCTCGATTGGATTATTTGTGCCCTAAGGCTGATTATCTTGAAAAAATTGTCTTTTTAAATAGTGTTGAAACATTGTCTGATGCAAAAATGCCTTTTTCTGTTCGAATGGAAGTACCTGAATGGGTGATTTCCAAAATTCAAAATGCGGATAAAGAGTTGCCAGCTCTTTTAAATGTTCCTGATATTATTTTAAGAGCGACAAACGAGAGGGTCTTTGTACAAAAAGAGCTTTTAAAAGAAGGGGTGGAAACTGAGATAACGCAACTTTCACCTTTTGGTCTTATTTTAAAAAAACGAACAAATTTAAATGCGTTAAAAGCGTTTAAATCAGGCCTTGTTGAGGTGCAGGATGAAGGGTCCCAATTGGTGGCTCTTGAAACAAAAATTAAACCAAATGATAGGGTGCTTGATTATTGTGCTGGGGCAGGGGGAAAATCTTTGATTTTTGCACAAATGATGAATGGAAAAGGGAAAATCATAGCTCATGATGTTTCAAGACAAAGCTTGCATGAATTAGAAAAAAGAGCTCATCGTGCTGGTATTAATATGATTGAAACAACACTTGATATTCCTGACTATTTAAAAAAGAATCCCTCTTTTTCTTTCTCGCATATTGTGGTAGATGCCCCTTGTTCTGGGATTGGTACCTGGCGACGGTGTCCTGATGCACGGTGGAAATTAACTGAACAGCAATTTTCTGAGGTGTTAAAAAAACAAGCCTCTATTTTAAAAAAAGCGTCATCATATGCTGTAGATGGTTGCTATTTGATTTATATGACATGTTCGATTACAGAAGATGAAAATATATTACAGGTTAGGAAATTTTTAAGATCACATCCTTGTTTTAAACTAAAAAAACATAAGCAATTTTCACCCTTTCAAACAAATACAGATGGGCTTTTTATAGCCATTATGCAAAAAGAAAATGTAAAAGTATAAAAGGATTGACAAATTAAGTTTGTTTTGTTATAATCCAACGATATAGGGAAGACGTTGAAAGGAACTACGAAATGATATCACGTTTTTTTATTGCAAACTCTGCCTATTCTTTATTACAGTACCTTTTGGCTTTTACGGACAAAATTGATGAAACACATTATTTGTTAGGCCCTGCAATTCAAGAAAATGATCTTAAAGCTAAAACCGCTTTTAAATTGCCTGTCAAAGGGATTGAAGATGATTGTGTTCATGCATTTTTGGATAAATTAGATAGCCGTTTAGAGGGGTTTGAAGTACCTTTTTATGGTAATCTTGTTACACCTTATGCAAAGGAAATTTCTCAAAGATATCCGTTTTATTCCCTTTCGGATGGAGCAAGTGATTCACATATGGTTGAAAAGCACCTTAAAAATCCAGACGTTTTAAAATGCTACACAACAAAATTGGGGCATGAAATTGAACAGAGTGAAAATCCTAAACTTGTTGTACATGATTTAAAAAAGTTATGGAAAGAAAAATCTTTAGCTGAAAAAGAAAAAATTGCGAAGATTTTTAGCGTTGATTCAGCTTCCTTAAGATTGTTAGAACAAAAATCTGTGATTTTAATCACACAACCATTAAGTGAGGATGGTATCATTTCTGAAGATGAAAAGGTTGCACTTTATAAAAGTATTTTAAGCAATTATGATATAAACAATGTTGTGATTAAACCACATCCGAGAGAAAAAACAAATTGGGCTGAAATTTTCCCTAACACACCGATTATTACAAGGAGAGTTCCTGCGGAATTGCTTGCAATGATGGTTGAACCGAAAAATGTTTGTACTTTTTATTCAACCGCTGCTTTTTCGCTTTGTGACCCTGAACATGTTGATATTTATTCAAAGGATTTTTCTCAATTAACATTTGCACACCCAGGTCAAAATATGGGAACGGTTCCTTATGTGGATATTGAAGCGGTTTATGGGCATCGTCCATTTAATTGGCGTCGTATCCCAATTAAAGATTTTTATCGCCCGCAAAATACAAGAGAATAGTCGTCTTAGTTAAAAACAGTTGGTTCTAAAAAGAATTGGCTGTTTTTTTTAACCAACTTCTAATCCGAAAAATATTTTTGCTCCCAGTCCAATTAAAAACGAAATCAATGCAACGGTTAAACTAATCCCAGCCATTTCATAAAAACGAGGAGCGATTCTTTCTGATTTGACAATGGATATGTACGCACTAAAAATAAAAATTAAAAAGATAACAATGCTGAGCATTGTGATTAAAGCAGGTAAAAACAAATGGCTTGAAAATAAAAGATAGGGAAGGGTTAAAAATACCACGGTAATGAGGTATGCAATCCCTGTATATAGACTTGCAACAAGAGCTTTTTTGTTCCCATTTGCTTTTTCTGCCAAATAATTTGATGCTGCCATTGAAAGAGTTGCGGCAACACCTGTGATAATACCAGCAAGAGCGATAAGTTTTGTGTTCATTAAAACAAAGGTCAACCCCGCAATGCATCCCGTTAATTCAACCAATGCATCATTAAGACCAAGAACCATCGCTCCTATATAATTAAGGCGTTCCTCATTTAACATGCTGATAAGCTCTTTTTCATGGGTTTCTTCTTGGGAAATAATATACGCAACCTCAGGGAATTTTTCTTTAATTTCTTGAAGTGCTTTAATCCCTTTATATTCATGCGTTTCAAGTATTTTAATCACAAATGTATAGCCAAGTATATAGCTGACAAATTGATAAAAAAGAACTTTAAAGAAATTAGGCTTGAGTTCTTTTTTCGTATATTGAGCCCAAATATGTGCGTGAGCTTCCTCCTCAGTTGCAATTCTTAATAGAACGCTTTTATTCCCCTTATCTTTAACCCGTTTTGCAATTTTAGAATAAAGCAAGGCACTGGTGAGCTCATCTTTTTGAAAGGTTTTTAAAAGATTTAGTTGTTCTTGCGATAATGTTGGCATAATTTATCTCCTTTAACATTAAGCAAAAGTGTATTTTTAATAAAATGTCAAGAGTAAAATAAAATGATTTTCTTGATTTTTAATAAATTATTTGATAAAACTTCTTTAATTAAGGAGGGTTCATTATGGCTGAAAGATTTAAAATTCCAGTTGGTATCTTTGTCATGTTAAGGAAAGATACAAAGGTTTTATTGCAACTTAGAAAAAATTGCTCTTTCTCAGGTGATTATGGCTTTGTTGGAGGTCATTTAGATGGTGCTGAACAAATTGTATCAGCAGCTATTCGTGAAGTAAAAGAAGAAGTTGGAGTAGATGTTCATCCGCATGATTTGGTTTTAAAAACAATTTGTCATAGTAATAAGGGGGAGGAGTATTTACAATTTTATTTTGAATGTTATAAGTGGTCAGGCAAAATTGAAAATAAAGAGACAAATAAATGTGAAAAATTAGAATGGTGTGAATGGGAAAATCTACCATTTAATACATGTCCTTATTTAAAAGAAGCTGTTTTAAAAATAAATGATGGAATTTCTTTTTATGAGGATGAATTTTAAATGTTAATTTTGAATATGAATGGTCCTATAAATGCGGGAAAATCGACAGTTTCAAAAATATTGGTGAATTTATTTTCTAATGCTACTTTTATTGAAGTGGATGATTTGTTAAGTGATGAAGAACGGTCAAAACTATCTTTATCCGTTCAAGATGGTTGGCGAGAAAGATGCCGTAGATTAAGTGAAAAACTCCTTCATTTAAAGGAAACAAAAGAATATGAAACCGTTATTTTTGCTTATCCTATTACGGAAAAGTTGTTTCAACAATGGCGTTCATTTGAAGATGAAAATACAAAATTTTTAAATGTTACAATTGCACCGAGTTTGGATAATTGTTTAAAAAATCGTGGCACAAGGTCTTTGACAGATTGGGAAGTAAACCGCATTTATAAAATGTATGAAGAAGGGTATCATAATCGCCCCTTTGCCGATTTTATTGTTAATAATGAAAATCAAACGCCTGAACAAACAGCTTGGATTATTAAATGTTTTATTGATCAAGCGTTATCACCAAAACAACAATGGTTGCACTTGGTTGAAAGGCGTTGGCAAGCACTGCTAAATGGTGAAAAAACATCAACATTTCGCTTGAATGAGGGATTTGTTCATAAAGGTTTTTTGGTGTATAAAGATTGTCCCAATGAAAAATTTGCTGAGGTTGTTTATGTGACAAATGTTTATTATATGCCCTTAAAACAAGCATTAGAATTAGATGGTTTTGATGAGCATACGCCTGATGTCGAAACGGGGTTAAAGCAGATGCAATGCCATTATCCAGATATTACTTTAGAAACACCGCTTTTGTTTGTTAAGCATTTAAGCGTTCCCGAAACAAAACAAAAATATCCACAAGAAGTTGATTTGGTGTTGAAAGGAAAAGAATAATGGTGTGTGAAAATTCATCTTCTCAAAAATATGTGGAGAAAATTGTATCTGTTGTGATGGATAGACCATTGGGGTGCAAATATCCAAAATATGGATTTATTTATCCAGTTAATTATGGGTATGTGCCAAATACCGTTTTTGGTGATGGTGAAAAATTGGATGCTTATGTGTTGGGGATTTAAACACCTGTTGAAAAATTCACAGGCAGGTGTATTGCCGTTGTTCATCGCATAAATGATGTTTTTGAAAAACAAATCCATTTTCAAGAACAATGGTTTGAGCATATTATTGTGAGATAGGGTATTTAAATTAAAATAAGGGTCTTTAATAATATGTTGGATAAAGAAATTTTTGACAATGAAACGGAACGTTACGCAAAAGAAAATATCCATTTTTATGTGGATAATCCTGATAGGTATATTCCAAAAGACAAGCCAGATCTTCAAAATGAAAAAGATGGTATTGGTATAGAGGTTTGTTACAGTATTTTACCTAGGGAAGCTATTTGTGAAAATGTTTGGGGAAAAATATATGACTTGCCTTATTCAAAAGCTAAAACATATTTGTTGAAAAATAGCAAAAAATTTCTTTTAGATTTATGGGATTGCGGGAACGAACGAAAAGCTCTTTCTCCATTTGATGGGATGGTGGATTTTGAAATACATATAAAAAATACAAGCAAAATTATATTAAAAAAAATAAGGGAAAAATTACAGCATTATCTTTTTCCTAAAACAGGTCTGTTTGTTCGAATAAAATATGCGTTTGATGAAGATAATGTGCAATCTGTTTTTAGTTTGGTTTGTGAAAAAATGTCTGTTACAGATAGGCATTTTGATTTTTATATTTTAGATTGCCCAGAGTTTGGTTACAAGTGCTGTGTTATGAATGGAAAATTATCTTTTGAAAAGATTGAAAAGTGTTTGCATAAGAAAGAACCGTGTAATTTATAAAGCTTTCAAGTAGACTGTCGCAAAATAATATAAATTTAATGCCATTAAGATTATAAATTGAGCATTTGCTTAATACTATAGAAACAGCAAATAATGGTGAAAAAAAATGATAAAGAAACGACACAGTCAAAAGAGTTTGTTCTTTGGCTGAGGTTTGGTGATGGATATGGGGTGTGCGGTTGGATATCAAGAAAAGCCTCGAAATAAGAGATTTTTTAATAAAGCAACGGCGTACACGTTCGCCTACTTTTTGTCTGACGAACTCACTTATTCGGGGGTTCGGCCTCATCCGATACCACACAACAAAAAACCTCCCGCATAAGGGGAGGTTCATTGTTGGTGGGCCCTTCGAGATTGTAAATTCCCAAAATAAATTTTGGGCCCCTTTCCG
>CALARE010000089.1 GCA_937888725.1 uncultured Alphaproteobacteria bacterium
TAAAGCTATAAGCTCTACGGAACCACCAGCCTAGCTGGTGGTTTTCTTATTACAAAAAAATGAGCTGAAATAGTTAGTCAGCTCATTTTAAAAAGTTTTTTAACCAAATACAGGGAGGGAATCCAACCTTTTAAGCTCTTGAATAAAAGGAATATCAGCAGGACAAAATTCAAAATTATCAAGTTCATTTAAAGAAACCCATTTTGCATCATTATGTTCATAAAGAGCAGGCAATGAATCATTTTTGCAGGTTGCCCAAAAAGCATTTAGGCGAAAATCACCTTTATTCTCGTATGTGTGAATATGCGACATAAAAAGATTTTGAACGGTAATTTCTTTTTCAAATTCTTCCTTAAATTCACGAACAACACATTCTTCTAATGTTTCACTTTGTTCAAGTTTGCCCCCTGGGAATTCCCACATCAGTTCGGGGAATTTACCCTTTTTGCGTTGAGCAATTAGGATTTTGTCATCATGAACAACAACAGCCATTGAAATTTCAATCATTTGTTTTCTCCTTTAAGTATTTTCTCTTGTGTTTTCACTTTTTATTTTTTGAATAACATATTTATTCTTATTTGATATTAAAATGTTCCTTTTTTCAATAGGAATATTTTGATGGTTTTTTCCGTAGAATAGCGGTTCGATTTCATCTTTATAAATTTGCCTCAATGTGCTAGAAATCTGAGGGGTAATTGTATGTTCGTCAGTTGCTGATTTTAAGAATGAATTAAACTCATGAGGATTAATTAAATACAATTGACCAAAAACATTTTTTTCAAATTTAATGATTTTTCCTGCTTCAATTTTATAAAAAACATCTCCTTGGCGAAATAAGATTTGTTTTCCATGTAGTACTGTTGCGGGAATTTTTGTATCCATACCTTCTCTTAGATTTTTAAGATAAGCTAAAACAGCTTTGTAATAATGATAGGCAAAAACCTCTTGAAAGGAGGGGAGTGCCTTGGGTGGCGTTTTATCATTATTTTGATGATAAAGTGGTTTTAATCGTTTGAGTAATCGTTCACTTCTTTCATCACGACCCAACCAATATTGAATGATGTTAACGGTATCTTCCCAAGAAAGGCGTTGACTTGTTTTTTCTCTTAAGTCCCTGATTTTAAAATAAGGATAGTCTTTATCTAAAGAAATGGCAGATAAAATAAATCCTTTTTTAAAATATAACACATTATTACTGCAGACAACTGGGTTAAAGTTAAAATTCAAAATATCTGCGTATTGAATTTTTTTATTTTGAAACTTTATATGTTGCAATAATAGAAGTGTTTGAAAAAAATAATTAAAATTTGGTAATTGCTTGTTAGGATGGTAAAATTTTGCAACAGTTTGATGTTCTCGATATTTATCTGGTAAATGGAGTTTGAAACAAAGGGGTGCTTGAATTTGATCAAGCAAATTGGGTGAGGATGTGTTATCTGTTTGAAGCATCTTATAAAAAGGTTCTAGTTGATATTGTTCATTTTGTTCAACAGTATCAAGAAGTTCTTTTTTGACAGGGATTGGTTTTTTATGTTTTGTGGTTAATTTCTTTTTCACAATTAACCTTGGTGTATTTCTTCGTGAAGGTGTCATTTGATTTTCTTGAGTAACATCATTTTTTTCAAGAGGAGGTATAACGGTTTTTTCTTCTTTTTTTCTTAAAGAAGTTTGATTTTTAGTTTGCTGTTCTTTTTCATTTTCTTGCTGAATGAGTTTGTCAAAAGATTGAATGATAATTTTATTCTTATAAAAAAGATTGGCATGATGTTTTTGATAAAGCGAGCGAATTTTTTGGATTTCATGAACGAGCATATCGCGAACTTGGCCATTTTCAAAAGCAAGTGCATAGGGTGTGTTGTCATCTAAATGAATTTTATAATAAACACCTAATAGTTTTGCAAAAATTTGATTATTGAAAGTTAAAACAGGCAAAATATCTGACTCTTTTTCGCCATTTAATTCGTTGAGAAGTTTCTGCTTTTCAATAACCTGAGAAATACTAGGCAAGGTATGCGTTGGTGAGTAAGTTGGTTTTTCCTCTAAATATCTCTTATAAATAGATGGAACTATTTTTTTGATTTTGTTTTGTAAAGTTGGATTTTCCTTTGTGGCATCGGTTAAAATTTGAAGTGTTCTTTTTAAGGAAAGAAGGCTAGCTCCCTTTTGGCCAAGAGAATATCTTTTGAAATATTCCTTTCCACGGACAAGACAGATGTTATAAATAAGTTCATCCTCTTTTTGATAAATATGGTCATTATTTGCGTAAAATAAGAGCGTTTTCATCGATGAGAGAGTGGATGTGTTGCCTTTATTTTTGTGTGAGAGCTTGTCTTTTGATTCTAAAATCTTTAAATATGTTTTAAAATCAGATGGTTGTGTGCTGATTTCTAAAAAAATTGAAAGGTTGTCTTCCACTGTTTTTTTAGGGGCTAAAAAAGATTTGAGTTCAAATTCAAGATTTTGTTGTTCGGTATCTAAATTTTCCTCTTTTTCAATTTTTGGATTGCTTTCTTGTGTGGGGGCAGGGGCTTTATTTAAAGAAGATAAATGCCTTTTCAACCCGATATGATTTAAAAATGCATCCGTATATGTTTGCTCTAATTTGTTAAGTATAAGGGCCAATTCTTCTTGATAAAGTTGGCGTTTCAGAGATTCTTCATAAGCTATAAATTGATATTTAGGATTAAAATATATGCGGTAATCAATATTTGATAAACGGGCATAAATGGACCTATCTGACAAGATAACAGGCTGAATCTCACTGTTTTTTGATTTGCCAAAAGTTACTTGTTCAAAGCTTGGGAATAAATTAAATTGAGGGATATTTTCTTTTTTTAATTCTGATTGTTTTTCGTCTTCTTGATGGGATGGCATTTGTTTTTGAAAAGCTTTTTTAACCCAAGTTAATTTATTATTAAAAACCAATCTATATGTATTTGTTTTTTGAATGTCGCTGATAAGTTGTGTAAATTCAGCCAGCTTCATTGGGCGAGTAACATCATTTTCAAACGCTTCAAAAGAGGGGGTATTATTCTTTATGCAAAGCTTTAAATATGTGTGATTATATTTTGCAATAATTGTATTTTTGTTAATTGCAACTGGTAATATTATTGGAGGGAGTTCTTTTTTTTCAAACCGAGATTCTAAAATTCTCAATTCTTCAATTTGTGAAAATGAAGGATAATTTTTTGAATGGTACCGAGATTGTTGCTGGGCTATTATTTTTGTATAAATAGGTTCTATCGCTTTCTCAATTTCACTCAAAAGGGAAGGGTTGGTATATAAAATTTTACGAAGAATTTCTTTACACATACCCAAAGGAATAGGGAGTTGGATGTTTGAAGAAAGATATTTTTTTATCAAACAAGGTTCATCCTCGTCAAGTGAAAGAATATAATGAACGCCTTTTGAAAAAAAGTGTAAAAAACCATCAGTTGAAATTTCTGGACCAAGGTCAAACTGATAAGATTGCTGGTTTTTTAAACTTAAAGCATTACATTTAATTGCGTGTTTAAGATGTTGAATTTTTATTTGAATATCAAAGTTAATGGAAGTTGAATCTTCCCCTAAAAATAATTGAAGCGGTGTTGCTTTTTGTGGTGTTTTTTTGATGGAAGAAATAATTTTTTGCATCAATAATTTGCCAGTTATTGGCTCTAAAGCAGGTTCAATTACTTTTGTTTTTGCCTGTATAGGTGTTGCCTCTAAAGTGGGTTCAATTACTTTTGTCTTTACCTGTATGGGTGTTGCCTCTAAAGCAGGTTCAATTACTTTTGTCTTTGCCTGTATGGGTGTTGAAACAGGGATTGATTGTGTTTCAACTTTTTGTGAGTCAATTAAATTTGGATGTTTTTTTTCCTCTTTTGGGTGTGAATAAGAAACATGAATCGCATATTTTGAAGGGTATTTCTTTGAAGGTTTATATTTTGTTTTTTTGTGACTTGTTGTTGTTTCAAAATACAGTTTTTCAAGCAAAAAAGCGTCTTTATCTGTTACTTGAGGTTCGTTTTGGTAGTGTTTAAAAAATATATAAAAATCTTCAATAGAAAGAATTGTTTTTTTGTCCTCATTAACAATGTAAAAAGAGTATGGCTCTGTGAGAGAAATTTGAAAAGTTTTCCCCTCATAAGTGCGTGTAATCATCCCATTTTTATCCTCATTAGAGGGGGTTTTATTATTTTGTGTTTGAACTTTTTTAAATGCAGGGAGAATTTCTTCTTTTGATTTTTTTATTTTTTGTTTAGGAGTTATAAAATCATAAACTTGGATCGTTTTTTTCTCAGCTGAAGGACGCGGTGTTGTTTTTTCCTCATGAGAAACACTTTTTTGTTGCAACGAAGGTGAGGGGGTGTTTTCCTCTTTATAACTTGTTAAAAAATCTGGGTGATTTAAAATAATTTCACATGTTTTGGTGTAAAGTTCTTGAGGATTAAGGCTGTTATTTTTAATATAATTTTCTTTAAATGTTTTATATAGTGTTGAAAGATAGGAGATTTTTTCTTCAACTGCAGGATTGTCACCCATATAATTGCTTAAAATTAAAAGAACATCTTCTGGAGTCATCGGTTCGATTTTTTCAGGTGTCAAAACCAACATGCTTGGTTTTGCAAAACTAAAAACGATGCGATATAACCTATTATTTTGTTTTGCAAAGAGATAACTTTGACGACCTTTTTTATATACAATTGGAGAGAATGATTTTAAATTTTGTAAATTGTTATTTTGCATGTAAATACTCCTAAATTATAAAAAAGATTATACAAAAAATGTTGCAAAAAAGCAAGTTTTAATCAATAAATTTTTTTGTTTTATCTGGGATAAAACAATAGATACAATGGTAATGTTTTTCTCTTTATAAAAAAAATCCCCCACCAAAGGGCAGGGGACTAAAAGAATTAAGTTAATCTTATTTCTTTTCGTTACGAACGGCTGCTTGAGCAGCTGCCAAACGTGCGATTGGTACACGGTATGGTGAGCAAGACACATATGTCAAGCCGACTCTGTGACAGAAATCAATTGTTTCTGGGTCACCACCATGTTCACCACAGATACCAAGCTTGATGTTTGGACGAGTTGCTTTACCTTTTTGGACAGCAATGTCAACCAAAGCACCAACACCTTCTTGATCAAGTGATGCAAATGGGTCGCGTGCATAGATGCCTTTTTGGACATATTCTGGTAAGAATGAACCAGCATCGTCACGGCTCATACCCAATGTTGTTTGTGTTAAGTCGTTTGTACCAAAGCTAAAGAATTCTGCAGTTTCTGCAATTTTGTCAGCTGTGATAGCAGCACGAGGCAATTCAATCATTGTACCGACATGGTATTCAAATTTAACGCCTTTTTCAGCCATAACAGCATCAGCAACTGCAACAACAACTGCTTTAGCAAGGTCTAATTCTTTTTTCGTGCCGACAAGTGGAATCATGATTTCAGGAACGATTGTGCGACCTGTTTTGTTCATCACTTCAACTGCAGCTTCGAAAACAGCACGTGCTTGCATTTCATTGATTTCAGGGTATGTAACACCTAAACGGCAACCACGGTGACCAAGCATTGGGTTAGCTTCGTGTAATTTTGCAGTACGAGCAGCAATTTCTTCAACGCTAACGCCTAATTCACGAGCGATTTCAGCTTGTTCTTCTTTTTTGTTTGGTAAGAACTCATGCAATGGTGGGTCTAAGAAACGAATTGTTACTGGGAGACCTTCCATAATTGTGAAAAGATCTATGAAGTCTTGACGTTGATATGGTAAGAGTTTTGCAAGAGCAGCTCTTCTTGCATCAACTGTGTCAGACAAGATCATTTGACGCATGTGGTTAATACGAGCTGGGTCAAAGAACATGTGTTCTGTACGGCAAAGACCAATACCTTCTGCACCAAAATCACGAGCTGTTTTAGCATCTAATGGTGTTTCAGCATTTGTACGAACGCCAAGTGTACGGATTTCATCAACCCATGACATAAATTCACCGAAGTTACCTGTCATTTCTGGGAGAACGAGTTTCAATGCACCAGCCATTACTTCACCAGTTGTACCGTCGATTGAAAGCATTTCACCTTCTTTAATAACAGTGTCACCAACTGTGAGTGTTTTTGCATCATAATCGATACGTAAAGCAGAAACGCCAGAAACACAAGGTTTACCCATACCACGAGCAACCACAGCAGCGTGACTTGTCATACCACCACGAGCTGTTAAGATACCTTGAGAAACGTGCATACCAGCGATATCTTCTGGAGATGTTTCAATACGAACTAAGATAACTTTGCGACCTTCTTCAGCAGCTTTTTCAGCATCTTCAGCTGAGAAAACAACTTCACCAACAGCAGCCCCTGGAGATGCAGGTAAACCGCTTGTTAAAACGGTGCGTTTTTCTGATTTATCAAACATTGGGTGCAAAAGTTGGTCTAATTGGCCAGCTTCAACACGCATAACAGCTGTTTTTTTGTCAATCAAGCCTTCATTGACCATTTCAACAGCGATACGCAAAGCGGCTGTACCTGTTCTTTTACCATTGCGTGTTTGAAGCATCCAAAGTTTGCCATCTTGGATTGTAAATTCCATATCTTGCATATCTTTGTAATGAGCTTCTAATTTTGCACGAATGTCAGATAATTCTTTGTAAACGACAGGGAATTCTTCTTCCATACATGGTAAATCAGTGCCAGAGCGTTCTTTAACAAGTTTTGTCATTGGTTGTGGTGTACGAATACCTGCAACAACGTCTTCACCTTGAGCATTTTTAAGATATTCACCATAGAAATAGTTTTCACCAGTTGCAGGGTCGCGTGAGAAGCAAACACCTGTAGCAGATGTATCACCATAGTTACCGAAAACCATTGTTTGAACGTTAACAGCTGTACCCCAATCACCTGGGATGTTGTTCAGTTTACGGTAGTAGATAGCACGATCAACCATCCATGATGAGAACACAGCACCGATACCACCCCAAAGTTGTTCAAATGGATCTTGTGGAAGTGGGTGACCATCATTGACGCAGATTTCTTTATATTCTTTAATAACTTCTTTTAATTGTTCGACAGTCATTTGGTTGTCAAATTGATAACCGTTTTCTTCACGAACACGGTCTAAAACAGCCTCAAATTTTGAGCTGTGAACACCCATAACAACGTCTGCATACATTTGAATGAAACGGCGGTAGCTGTCATAAGCAAATTTTGCATTGCCAGAACGTTCAGCTAAACCAACAACTGTTTCATCATTTAAACCAAGGTTTAAAACTGTATCCATCATACCAGGCATAGAAACACGAGCACCTGAACGAACGGAGAATAAAAGTGGGTTTTTAGGATCACCAAATTTGCTGCCCATTTTTGATTCAATGCCAGCAAGTGCTGCTAAAACTTGATCTTTTAATTCTGCTGGATAAGAATGATTGTTTGCGTAATAATATGTACAAACTTCTGTTGTGATTGTAAAACCTGGAGGAACAGGAACACCAACACGGCTCATTTCTGCCAAGTTAGCACCTTTACCACCCAACAAGTTTTTCATTGAAGCATCGCCTTCTGCAACGCCATCACCAAAAGTATAAACCCATTTTGTCATTAGTTTTTCCTTTGCTTGTTAGTTAATTAAAAACCATATCCCAAGTTTTTGAGTTATGGAACCCTAATTGATTTTTATTCGCCAAATGTTTATCACTTTTTTTAAGGGATTGCAAGAGATTTTTTTATATTTGAAAAAGATTATATTTATGAGTGACTTATTAAAATGATAAGAATAAAATAAAAAAAATCAATCTTTTTGCTTTTCTTTTTTTTTAAAACAATGTTATATAAAAGTGATTTGTAATCAAAAAAATAGGGGACTGACATGAATTTTATGACAAAAGATGAAATGGATGCAATTTGTAGTGGGCATTTTCGTGGGGATCCATTTAGTGTGTTGGGGATGCACTTGTGTTCTAAAAATATTTTAACACCTTTCTTATATGTGCGTACATTTCAACCACAGGCACAAAAAGTGGAGCTTGTTCTCGTTAAAACAAAGCAATCGATAGAGATGAAAAAAATCCATTCTGACGGGTTGTTTGAAATGGCATTTCCTGATGAAACAGAGTTTTTTGAATATTATTTTAAGGTGACACTTTATTCTGGTGAAACATATGAAACGGAAGATGCTTATCGTTTTTGGCCCGTGCTTGGAGATATGGATTTATACCTGTTTAATGAAGGTAATCATAAAGATATTTATCAAAAACTGGGTTCTCATTTGATTACACATCAAGGTGTATCAGGTGTGAGTTTTGCTGTTTGGGCACCCAATGCTAAGAGGGTGAGTGTGGTTGGTAATTTTAATGATTGGGATGGCAGGCGTCATATGATGCGTCCGCGTGGTTCATCAGGCGTATGGGAGATTTTTATCCCGCATTTACCAGAGTGGACGATTTATAAATATGAGATTGTGGGTGCAAATGGTGATTTGTTGCCACTTAAAATAGATCCATATGGGCGTGCGTTTGAAATGCGTCCAAAAACAGGGACGTTGGTCATTAATCCGAATAAATATCAATGGCATGACCATGAATGGTGTGCGACAAAAAGACATAAGGCAAATGCCCTTGATTCAGCGATTTCAATTTATGAGGTTCATTTAGGCTCTTGGCGACGCAATTCAATGGAGCAAAATAGGTGGTTGACCTATCTTGAAATGGCAGAAGAATTGCCCTCTTATGTAAAGGAAATGGGTTTTACCCATGTTGAATTTTTACCTCTTTCAGAATATCCATTTGATGGGTCTTGGGGATATCAAGTAACAGGGATGTATGCCCCAACAAGTCGGTATGGAACACCTGATGATTTTAAATATATGATTGATAAATTGCACCAAGCTGGGATTGGTGTGATTATGGATTGGGTGCCAGCACATTTTCCAAAAGATGCATTTGGATTGTGTGAATTTGATGGGACAGCTCTTTATGAGCACGCAGATCCGCGTCAAGGCGAGCATAAAGATTGGGGTACAAAAATTTATAATTATTCAAGAAATGAAGTTTCAAATTTCTTGCATGCAAATGCGTTATTTTGGTTGAGAGAATACCACATTGATGCGTTGCGTGTAGATGCGGTTGCCAGTATGCTCTACCTTGATTATTCAAGGAAAGAAGGGGAGTGGATTCCTAATCGCTATGGTGGTAGAGAAAACATTGATGCGATTTATTTCTTAAGAAAGTTAAATGAGCTTGTGTATGCTGAAAATGCTGGCTACACCACTTTTGCTGAGGAATCAACAGCATGGCCAATGGTATCTAAACCAACCTATATTGGTGGTCTTGGATTTGGTTATAAATGGAATATGGGGTGGATGCATGATACGTTAAGGTATATTAGCTTTGATTCTATTTATCGCAAATATCATCATAATGAATTAACATTTTCAATGCTTTATGCGTTTAATGAGAATTTTACATTGCCAATTTCTCACGATGAAGTGGTGCATGGTAAAGGGCCAATGTATGATAAAGTTCCAGGGGATCATTGGCAAAAGATGGCTAATTTAAGACTTTATTACGCTTATATGTTTATGCATCCTGGGAAAAAGCTTTTATTCATGGGCAACGAATTGGCGGTTCAACGGGAATGGAATTATGCGGATAGCCTTGATTGGGGATTGTTGCAAAATGAAAGCCATAAAGCAATGCAACGCTTTATTAAAGCATTAAACCATTTTTATGTAACGCATAGTGAGTTGTCTGATTATGATTTTGAGGGAGCTGGTTTTGAATGGATTGATGGCTCTGATGGTGAAAATTCATGTTTTTCATTTATGCGTAAGGATAAAAAAGGCAATAGTTTGATTGTTGCTTGTAATTTTACGCCTGTTCCACGTCAAGGGTATAAAATTGGTGTGAATGAGGCGGGTGAATATGTGGAAGTCTTTAATTCAGACGCACGGGAATTTTTTGGTTCTGGTATTGAAAATAAAGGTAAGATTACAACTGGGGAAGGGTGGAATTTTAAACCGTATGCATTGACGGTTCATTTGCCACCATTGGCCGTTGTCGTTTATCAATTAAAAAAGAAATAAATTGAAAGGATAAGACATGCACCACACCATTTTAAAAGGCGAACCTTACCCACTAGGGGCAACTTATGATGGTAAAGGGGTGAATTTTGCTTTATTTTCCTCAACAGCAACAAAAGTAGAGTTGTGTCTTTTTGATGAAACAGGTCGTTATGAGGAAAGGCTTGTTTTGCCAGAATACACTGACGAGGTGTTTCATGGTTATATCCCTAAATTAAAACCAGGACAGTTGTATGGATATCGTGTTTATGGGCCCTATGAACCAGAGAAAGGTTTACGTTTTAACCCAAATAAGTTGCTGATTGACCCATATGCAAAGTTATTAACGGGAGCTATTTCGGCTCATAATGCGATGTTAGGTTATCAAGCATTTTCAAAAAAGATGGATTTGTCTTTTTCAAAAACAAACTCAGCTCTTTATGTGCCAAAAGCAATTATTACAGATGATCATGCGTTTGATTGGAATGGGGTGCAAAAGCCTAAAGTTCCTTGGACTGAGGAGATTATCTATGAAACGCATGTTAAGAGTTTTACCGCTCTTAATCCTGAAATTGATCAGGCATTGCGTGGTACGTTTAAAGGAATGTCAACCAAAAAAGCAATTGAGTATATCAAATCAATTGGTGTGCGGGCTGTGGAATTAATGCCGATTGCCTCTTTTATGAACAGTGGTTTTTTAAAAGATTTAGGCTTAACAAATTATTGGGGATATGACCCGATAGCTTTTATGGCACCACAGTCGACCTACCTACATTCAAAAACAAATTTGGATGAATTAAAACAGATGATTCGGGTGTTTCATGAGGCGGGTGTTGAGGTTATTCTTGATGTGGTTTATAATCACACAGGGGAGGGTAATCAAATGGGACAAACGCTTTGTTATCGTGGGATTGATAATGGCGTTTATTATCGCTTGAATAAAGACAACCCTCGTTATTATGAAGATACAACAGGGTGTGGAGCATCGTTTAATTTGGGTCACCCACGGGTGTTACAATTGGTTATGGACTCCTTAAGATATTGGGCTCAACAAATCCAAATTGATGGCTTTCGGTTTGATTTAGCGACCACTTTGGCGAGGGATCAAAACAATCAATATGGGATTAAAAGTGCCTTTTTATCCACGGTGCAACAAGATCCGACTTTGCAACGGTTAAAACTCATTGCAGAACCATGGGATTTGGGGCATGGCGGGTATCAAGTTGGTTTTTTTAGACCTGGATGGGCTGAATGGAATGATAAATTTAGGGATACAATGCGTCGATTTTGGCGAGGAGATGAAGGGCAAGCGGGTGATTTTGCCTCTCGTTTAATGGGATCATCTGATGTGTTTCAACATCGAGGACGTAGACCTTGGGAATCGGTGAATTTTATCACGGCACATGATGGCTTTACGCTTTATGATTTGGTTTCATATAATGAAAAGCATAATGAGGCAAATGGTGAAAATAACCGTGACGGAACGGACCACAATCTTTCCTATAACGGAGGAGTTGAAGGTGAAACAGATGATGAAGCCATTTTAAAAAATAGAAAAGCTAGAGCAAAAGCATTAATGGCGACTCTTTTGTTGTCTTTTGGTACCCCAATGATTAGGGCGGGTGATGAAATTTTAGATACCAAAAGAGGGAATAATAACACTTATTCACAGGATAATGAATACTCATGGATTGATTGGAAAAATATCAAACCGATGGGTAAAGAAATGCTTCAAATGGTGAAAGAATTGATGCATTTTAGGGCGACACGACCTATTATGGAACATTCTAATTTCTTTACTGAAGATATTTGTTCTTGGTATAAGCCTGATGGTAATTTAATGAAAAAAGAGGATTGGCATTTTTATGTCAAGGCTCTTTCTTGTTTGATTAAAAATAATAAAACAAGCAATCGGTTATTTTTTATTTTTAATGCACATCATGAAGCGATTAAATGGACTTTGCCAAGCAGAGATTTTGAATGGCGATTGGTGTTTTCAACTGAAAAAGGGCATAAAAAACAAAAGATGAAAACAATTAAAGTGCCACCGTTTAGTGTTATTGTTTTTGAAAAAGAAAGGGGATAAAGATGTCATATTCACCAGATAAATTGAATGCATTGGCTTGTGCGGTTGGGATATGGCCCTCTTTTTTAGATAGGACAACAGGTATAACCTATGAGGCAGATGATAAATCAAAACAAGCCATTTTAAAAAGTTTGGGCTTTTTAGCTGATACAGATGCACATATTGATGCCTCTTTTTTAAAATTACAGCAAGAAAAATATGCCACATTGATTGACAACACCTTTGTTGTTACAATGGCAGAACAAGAAGATTTTTTCTTTTCAATCAGGATAAAGGAAAAAGATGTCCCCTCAAGTATTAAGTGGCAGATTATAACAGAACAAGGTGAAATTTTTGAAGATGAAGTGGCACTTGTCCACCTTGAAAAAATGCAAGAGCAAGTTGGCGATGAAATCTATCATACCTATACCCTTGGCTTAACACTGGCACTTGAAATGGGATATCATCATTTATCCATTGAATTAAAAGGAAAAGGGATAAAAGAAAATGCTTCTTTAATTGTGGTGCCAGAAAAATGCTATATGCCTGATGTGCTTGAAGGGGATAAAAAGGTTTTTGGTTATCCTATCCAACTTTATAGCTTAAAGTCACAAAATAACTGGGGTATAGGTGATTATACAGATTTAAAAAAATTGGTTGATGTGGCAATTAAAACAGGTGCCAGTTTTATCGGGGTAAATCCGTTGACAGCATTGTTTTTTGATAATCCTGATGATGCAAGTCCTTATTTCCCAAATTCACGGTTGTTTTTAAATCCACTTTATGTGGATATGGAGGCGATTTTAGAGGCAAAAGATAATCAGGATTTTGAAGAATTAAAAGAATGTAAGATTTTTCAATCTCATTTAAAAATGGCAAGAGATGGGAAACAAGTTGATTATCAAAAAGTGGCAGCTATTAAAAAGCAAGCCTTTAAAATTTTGTTTAAGAAATTTAGAGAGGATAATTTTAATGACGAAGGAACCGCTTTAACAAAAAGGGGGCAGGCCTTTGATGCTTTTGTGCAAGAAAAAGGACAAGCACTTGAATCATTTGCGGTTTTTCAAACGCTTCGGAACCATGCGTCAAAAAATAAAACATCAATGATGTGGCGAGAATGGCAAAAAGATTTTCAAAATCCGAATAATGAGGCTGTAAAATCCTTTGTTAAAGATAATGAAATGTCAATTTTGAGAATTTATTATCAGCAATTTGTGGCATTTGAGCAATTTGAAAGTGTGCTTAAAAAAATTGAAAAACTCCCCTTAGGGCTTTATACGGATATGCCTGTGGGGGTGAGTGATAACAGTGCTGAAGTGTGGTCAAATCAAGATGTCTTTATGCAAGGTGTGACAACGGGAGCACCGCCTGATACGTTTAATTTAAATGGACAGGATTGGTCTTTGGCACCATTTCATCCAAAAACATTGCAAAAGACAGGTTTTAAAGCTTTTGTTGATGTGATAAAAAGTGCGATGAAAGGGGCAGGGGCTGTGCGGATTGACCATGCCTTTGGTTTAATGCGTCTTTATTTGAGAGTTCAAGGGGCAACGGGAGCATATTTAACGTATCCTTTTAAAGAATTAACAGGAATTATGGCACTTGAAAGTCATCGAAATAAAACGGTTGTGATTGCGGAGGATTTGGGTACAGCACCTGATGGTTTTTCTGAAGCAATGATGGGATTAAACGCATTTTCATTTAAAATTATGCATTATCAGCAAGATTGGCAAGGGTTAATGGAGCCTCAAATGTATGCTCCTTGCTCTTTAATTGCAACGGGGACACATGACTTGCCAACGTATGTGGGCTTTTTTAAAGGGTTGGATTTAGAATTAGGACTTGAAAAAAAGACCATTTCACCAGAGCAATATCAGGCACATAAAGAAAATAGAAAACGTGAAAAACAGCTGTTTTTTGAGGCGTTTGAAAAACAATCCTTTGACATGAATTTGACAAAAGAAGACTTTGTTGCCAACAATCAGGTGCCAGATTTTTTTATCCCCTATATTTATGCGTATTTGGCCAAAACAAAGAGCAAAATTTTGTTGGTTCGACCCGAAGATATCTTTGAAATGGAGGAACAATTTAATTTGCCAGGGACGTATATGGAACACCCGAACTGGCGTTATAAGTTGCCTGTTATGTTAGAGGATATGCTAAAAGATAAACGACTTAAAAAAGTGGTTGAGATTTTAAAAGAAGAAAGAGTTGTAAAATAAGATGGATAAGTTTCAAAATAAGTATCGTTTGAGAAGTGCTGAATGTGATGCAAACAATCAAATGCGAGTACGCTCATTGTTTAATTTGTTTCAAGATATGGCTGATTTACATGCTGAAAAATTTGGTTTTGGGTACAGTTTTTGCCTTCAAAATCATATGACATGGGTCGGGACTGGGTATCATGTCATCATAAACCAATTACCACAACGTGATGAAGAATTTATTTTAGAAACATGGCATGCTGGTTCTGAGTTAATGATTGCAAGACGTGATTTTAAACTCCTCGATTTAAATGGGAATGTACTGGTATCAGCTTATAGTAACTGGGCACTTATTGATTTAAATAAAAAACGGCCTGTTATTGTGCAAAAATTTTTATCAGATGAGACATTGATTTTAGATAAAGCAATTGAGGCAAATTTTAAAAGGGTTGTTTTACCTGTTGATCTGGGACAGGGGGCTGTTTTACAAGTAAGACGAGATGATATTGATATTAATCAACATGTGAATAATGCGGTTTATCCAGCTTGGATAATGGACGGTTTATCAGATGAATTTTTAAAAACCCATCGCTTGCGTGAATTAAAAATTCAATTTAAAACAGGGGCACTTTATGAAAATGAGGTTGCAATTTTTTCAAAAATAGAGGATAATCAGACCTATCATTTGATTGCAAGTCCAACAAAAGAGGTGGAATTTGCAAGTGTTGAAGCCAATTGGATAGCTGTATAGGAGTTTTTTTTGACAAATACGTTGGTTTTATTGCCATATTTAAAAAATGAAAGTGATATTAGAACACCTCTTTCCCGTCTTGAAGAAGTAACGTCTTTAACAAAAGCAATTGATTTAAATGTGATTAAAAGTGCTTTGGTACCATTAAGCACGATTAGGGCAAATGCTTTTATCGGGAAGGGGACAATTGAAAACTATGCTCCTTTGATTAAAGAGCATGAAATTGAAGTGGTGATTATGTCTTGCCCATTATCCCCATTACAACAAAGGAATTTGGAAAAAGCGTGGAATACAAAAGTTATTGATAAAACAGCGTTAATTTTAGAGATTTTTGGAAAACGGGCTCGAACGAGGGAAGGTGTTTTACAAGTGGAGCTAGCCCATTTAACCTATGCAAGATCACGATTGGTGCGTTCATGGACACACCTTGAACGGCAACGGGGTGGTTCTGGGTTCTTGGGTGGTCCAGGTGAAACGCAGATTGAGCTTGATAGACGTTTGATTGATGAGGATATCGTCAAAATTAAAAAAGAATTAGAAGATGTGAAAAAGACCCGTCATTTGCACCGTTCAGCGAGAAAGAAAATCCCATTTCCCGTGGTGGCATTGGTGGGATATACCAATGCGGGCAAATCCACTTTATTTAACAAGCTGACAAAAGCCGACGTCATGGCAAAAGATATGCTTTTTGCAACTTTGGATCCAACAATGCGACGGATTAAGCTCCCCTCAGGGCAAGAGGTTATTTTATCCGATACGGTAGGGTTTATCTCTGATTTACCAACAGAGTTGGTGATGGCTTTTCGGGCAACACTTGAAGAAGTGCTTGATGCTGATGTGATTGTGCATGTTAGAGATTATTATCATGATGATTCAACCGCACAACGCATTGATGTTGAAAGTGTGCTTTCAGATTTAGGCTTAAAAGAGATGGTTGATGAGGGTTTGATTGAAGCCTTAAATAAAATGGATTTGTTTGAGGAAGATGACCGTCAAATGATTTTAGAACAAAAGACGAGGCGAGAAAAAGAATGTCCGATTTGTGCCTATACGGGGGAGGGGTTTGAAAAATTACTTAATTGTATTGAAGAAGCGTTGAATAAAGATGCTAAAAAAGTTACCCTTCATATCCCTGTGACAGACGGGAAAGCCCTTTCGCAAATTTATCAAAAAGCACAAGTTTTGAGTCGGCATGATACACAAAAGCTTATTAAATTAGAGGTGAAAATTAAGGAAAGTGAACTTTTTTATTTCGCCCCTTTTATAAAGGAGGGCAAATGACAAAACTTTTTGAAAAAAAGGTGGAAGATTTTACCTGTGTTGTTTGTGGGCATTTGATTAAGGGGAATGGATATACAAATCATTGTCCGAAGTGTTTATCTTCATTGCATGTGGATATTAACCCTGGAGATAGGGCATCAACCTGTAGGGGCGTGATGTTTGCCGTTGGGTATGAGATTAAAAATGGGGCAGAATTTATTTTGCATAAATGCCAAAGATGTGGTTTTGAACGTAAAAACAAAGTTGCCCCAAATGATTCAAGAAAGGCATTAATAGCTTTATCTGCGGGGATTTTTAACCCATTGGATTTGAAAAAATAAGAAATTTTAATCAATGATTTTTTTGAATTTTATTTAAAATTCAAATGATTATTTCTGTTTAAAAGTGTGCAAAAAAAACGGCTGTTTTATTTTTCCACATCAAAGATAGCCTAACCAAAAACGGTATACTGAGCGTATATCGTTTTTTGTTTTTTTAAAAAGAGCTTGATTTATTTTGAGAAGTTATTTATTGTTAAATAAATAATTAATTGTGGGGGATTTAATGAGCTTGTTTCATATCTTGTTTGGGGGTAAAAAAGATGATTCACCTGATGTATTGGGGCGTTATCCCGAATATATGCAAGTGCCAGCATTACCAGAGCGAAGGTATTTAAAAACATCTAGAATATTAGCATTATTTATCTTTTTAAATATGGCCGTTATGATTGCACTTGCGGGTTTTTTTACCTATAATGCAGATCGAATTGACATTTCAATTGCAAACAGGCGTGTGGTTAATTTGTTTTCAATTGATTCTTCAAGACAGGTTCTCATCCCTGCAGAATATTCGACCAGAAATGTGCCAGCACTTGAGCTTTTTGCCGAATCTTTGTTAAGAGATTATATCCATAACCGTCACACGGTCACATGGGAAAATAAAGAAATGCAATTAAGATGGGATGTGGGTGGGCCTGTATCAGGTTTTTCTCATCACAAACGGGTGTATATGCCATTTCGTGTGAGTGCGGATAATTTATTTCAAGAATCAAGGACAAGAGGTTTTGTGCGTAATGTTCATATTTATGAATTAAAACGCATAAAGCAAAATTTATGGGAAGCTGTTATTGATACATTTGATATGCCCATTCCTGATGCTTATAATCCATTGTGTGATTGCCAAGATAATTCAAAAGCGTGTATTGGTTGTAAAGTAAAACATACGTCTAGACAGCTGAGATATCGCATTTTAATTAGAACCTCATTTGCTGGTGTTAAAACAGTGCTTAATCCACTTGGTTTTCGGGTTGAAACGTATAATATGCTTTATATGCCTATTAAGAGTAAAGAAACCTTTTGGCGGGTGCCAGATGATTTAAAACCTGAATATTAATGGGTGGCGATATAAAAAAAGGGCTTTAAATAGCCCTTTTTTGTTGTAAGAAGAAAACCACCAGCTAGGCTGGTGGTTCCGTAGAGCTTATTTGCGTGTTATGTGTATTTATTAAATGCGATTATAAATATCTTCTAATCTAATAATATCATTTTCATCTAACAAATCACCAGTTTGCACCTCAATAAACACAAGAGGGGAGGTAGATTGATTTTCAATGCGGTGAATAGCACCTTTCGGGATATAGATATGCTCATCTCTTTTATATGTTTTTCGTGTGTCATTGAGTGTGACAAGACCTTCACCCTCAGCAATAACCCAGTGCTCAGAGCGATGTTTATGTTTTTGTAATGAAAGTTTCCCATGAGGCAAAACAGTAATTCGTTTAACGACAAAACTATCTTGCACATCAATTGTTTCCCACATTCCCCAAGGACGTGTATCTTTATCACCAATTTTATAATTTGTAGCCATGTTTCATCTCCTTTATGAGGGGGATTTTATGTCTTATTTACAAAAGCGTCAAGTTTTTATTGTGGACTGTGCGAAAAAATACTTGCATATTTTTTTTTTAGGATTATTATGTGCAAGGATATTAATTTTAAAAGGAGTAAAATATGCCTTCAGTTGTAAATGATACATGTGTCTTGTGTAAAACATGCGTTGATGTATGTCCCGTTGGGGCATTCCATGATGCTGGTACACAAGTTGTTGTGAATCCCGATGATTGTATTGATTGTGGTGTTTGTATTTCTGAATGTCCACAAGGAGCAATCTCCTCATCTGATGAGGCGGATGAAAAATGGGTTAAATTTAATGCTGAAAAAGCAGCGGAATGCCCTAAGGCTTAATGCTTAAAATAAAAAAGACGACGCTTTTTGTAAAGGCGTCGTTTTTTTTGTTTACATTTGATTTAAAATCAGTTAGGGTAACAAAAAAGGGATATCCAAAAGATGAGGTAAGGTAGAGAAAATGAAAATTTCTGTTATTATTCCTGCTTTTAATGAAGCTGAGAATATTGAGCCTTTATTGAAAAGGTTGTTACCGATTTTAGAAAAATATGAAGATTATGAGGTTATCTTTGTTGATGATGGGAGTCAAGATAACTCATTAGAAATATTAGAAAAATGCCATTTAGAGAATAAAAAGGTTGAATATGTTTCTTTCTCGCGTAATTTTGGGCACCAATACGCATTAAGAGCGGGGATTGAGCATGCCTCAGGTGATTGTGTCATTTCAATGGATGCCGATTTGCAACACCCACCTGAATTATTACCTCAAATGATTGAGGAATGGCAAAAAGGGTATGATGTTGTTTATACAGTACGAAAAGACACGCAAGATGCGGGTTTGTTTAAGAAAATAACTTCTTGTTTATTTTATAAAATATTTTCCTTTTTCTCGGGTCTTCGTTTGCCAGAAGGGACGGCTGATTTTCGTTTATTAGATAAAAAAGTTTGTGATGTATTAACCCATATGCAAGAAGGGAATCTCTTTTTAAGGGGAATGGTTTTTTGGATGGGTTTTAAACAAAAAGCAATTGATTATGAGGCACAAAAAAGATTTAAAGGAGAAAGCTCTTATACCTTAAGGAAAATGGTGGCACTTGCTGTTTTGGGAGCAACTTCTTTTAGTATTAAGCCGTTAAGGGTTGCCATTTATTTAGGGCTCTTTATTGCGATGTTAGGGGGGCTTTTAACAACATATGTGCTTTATCAAAAGCTCTTTGGTGGTTCTGTGATTACAGGTTGGTCATCATTGATGAGTGTGATGCTTGTTTTAGGGGGTGTCCAGCTTTTTATGATGGGAATAATTGGGGAATATGTCGGGATGATTTTTATGGAAACAAAACATCGTCCTAAATATATTGTTCAAAAAACAACAATACGAAAATAGGAAAGGAAAAACGCGTGAATTTGATTAAAAAGTTTTTTGCAAGGGATAACATTATTTGGCGTAATTGGGATATGTCAGTAACGTTAGTGATAACAGTTGCAGCCTACTTGCTGATGTTTGGGTTAATCTCGTTAAATATTTATAACCTAGATTTTGTGGTCAAAGGTGGGGACTTTACGGTTTCATATTTAGGGAGCGTGTTTTATCGTATGGATGAGTGGCGTTGGCCCATTTTTACGCATACAAATTTAGCTTACCCATATGGTATTTCTGTTCATGGAACAGATGGTTCCCCATTAATGGCGTTGATTTTTAAGGTGCTTCATAAAGTATTTGGTTTGTCACCTGAGGTACAATTTGTTGGCGTTTGGATGCTCTTTTGCTATATTATGCAAGCGATTGCCTCAGTCCTTATTTTCCGTCATGCGTTTAAGAATAAGTTTTTCGTTGTTTTAGGGGCTTTATTCTTCGTTTCTGCACCGATTATGATGATGCGTGTTTTTGTGCATATTAACTTAATGTGCCACTTTATTGTGCTTTTCACGTTATTATTATACTTAAACAACCGTTTAACAAAGAAAGAATGGATTTGGATGGGGGTTTTGTTTAGCTTTGCTATTTTAACTTGTCCATACTTTTTGCCAATGATTGCGGGCTTTTTCGCTATTTTAATTTATCAAAAATGGTGGATTGAAAAACAAATTCGTTTGGGAACTGTTATAAAGGGTCTTCTCTTTTTAGCGGGTGTATTTGGTTTTTGGTTCTATATGCTTGGGATGATGTCAACAGAGCAATATCTCGCAAGTGGTGGCTGGCGTGGTTTAAGTTTGAATTTAACCGCTTTGTTTAACCCAATTTGGAGCCAATCTCGTGTCTTTAACACATTAACTCCTTCGGCTGATTTTGATGCAGATAACTACTTTGGCTTAGGGTTGTTGTTATTATTATGCATTTGTTTCCCCTCTGTTAAACGCTTGTTTTCTGGGGAAAATTTGCGTCGTCACTATCCGCTTGCCCTTTTATTATTGGGTTTGACATTGTTTGCCTTATCTTCACAAGTTAAACTTGGTAAGGCAGTTGTCCTTGATTATAAACCAGGCGAATTTATTGATTGGTTGGGAAATGTGTTCCGCTATTCAGGACGGTTTTTCTGGCCTATTTGGTATTTGCTTGCTTATTTTATCATCAAAACATTTGTGCAAAAATATGCGAAAGTGGCGTTGTTTGTGTTGCCTTTAATTTTAGGAATTCAAATTTGGGATTTGTATCCGACTTATTTGGCAAAGCATAAATTTATTTATATCTCTCCAAAAGAACCATTGCCAATGGTATCTGAGGAATGGAAGCGTCTGGATCAACAATATCCGAATGTCTTTATTTTTGCACATAATGAAAACTATCGTAATATGTGGCGTTGGGCGATTAAACACCATAAAAATGTGAACTATGGGTTTTTAAACCGTCCATCAAAAAAGACACAAAAGCTTATTGATAAGACAAAAGAAGAAATTTTGCAGGGGTATGTATCTGATAAAAGCTACTTCTATTTAATCGATCCACCGTTTATGAAAACAATTGAATCAGCGGCTAAAAATAATCCTGAAGTCGCAGCGTTAAAGGATCGGATTAAAAATTTAGATGGATTCTTGATTTTAGAATATGATGAGTCATTGATGAAGGAAAGAGAAGCCTTTAAAGAAGTTCAAGTTTCTGTGAAACATCGTTATTGGGAAGATGTGTTGCATCAAGTGTCAAAATACCGTATCTACCGCGATGTGGAGGGGAAATTTACCGACTATGCTTCTATTGTTAAATTTGACGATAGAGAGTTGATTTTAAAATGGGATAAATATGGTATCGAGGAGTTTGAAAAAGAACCTCATGAAAAACAATATCGTCAGCGTGATCGCAAGACAAAAGATGAGTAAACTTTTTTAAATGACGAAAAAACGTCCGACCAATTGGTGGGACGTTTTTTTGTGAATAGACTCTGTTTTTTTTAAAATAAAATTTTTTCCCTTTTTTTTGAAAAAAAGTATGTAAAACCATTAAAATATGATACAATAGATATATTAAGGGTTAAAAGTGGGGGTATCGGATGGATTTAAAGAACGATAATATCTCAAATCAAGCAAATGGTGTTTATACATTCTCTCTGGTAACAGGGGGCGTTTGTGAGATTGTTGATAGATATGAACGGTTGAAAGACAGTAATGTTGCAGGTATTGAATTAAAAAAAGAAGATGCCGATTTTATGAAAGCATTTTCTGAATTTTTATCTATGAAAAGAAAAAGAGAATCATTCGAATCTTTTAATCAAAGAAAATCTGATTTTTTGAAAAAAAATTATCAAAATTTTGTAACATATGAAAAGTTTGCTAAACAATTGGATATGTCACTGATGGATTATATCTCAATGAATGCAGATATTGCGATTAATCGACCTATATGGGCTCGTGCAGCAAAAGCATTGAATAAAAAGTTGGGAGGTCAATTATCTGATGAAGTGATTGAGGTATTGTCTAAAAGGATTTCTTCATATTCACCGACGATAAAGGGGGTGGAAGGCTCTCAACGGGTAAGCTTGGATACCAAGGAGTTATTGTTTAATTTTATAAAACGAGCTAATACGCCACCTGATGGACAGTATTTTGCTTGTATGTTAGAAGATTTTGCGAATATGCCGAATGGTAAAACGCTAACCTTTATGCCAGATAATGGATGGTTAGTAAAAAACAAAGCTGAAGGTGTACAAAGATCCTATAGTTCGTCAATTCAGCTGAAGAATAATGATGTGAACGAATACGGGATTCTTATGCATGAGATTCATCACAATGTGAATGAAGCTGTTGTTCTGAGGGTTCAAAAAAATGGGCATGAACATTTGGGACATTTTTTTAATGAAGCTCTTTCAAAGAGTGATAACTGGTTGGTTGATGCTCATTATCAAAAAAATAAAATTTTAAAAGATATTCGATCACATTATGAGGCAGAGGCAAAAAAATTATATCCCGATGATATTAGGGCACAAGCAAGATATGCTTTCACAAAGGCAAGAGGGCGTTATATCTCAATTATGTTGGCAGGAAATGGAGACGATATGGTAAAAGTTATTGATGATTTTTACCTTAAAACAGGGGCAAAAAAAACATCAACAGGAGTTGATTTTGCGCATATAGATGACATAGTTTCTGATTGGTATAATTATTATCAACGTTACTATCAATATGAATTTTCAGATGGAGCAGATGTAACACAAAAAAGAATAAATGAATATTTAAAAAAACATTTTGATGCGGATACAAAAGTAGGAGATGGATTTGTTTTTACACTAGATAAAAAGCATTTGTTTTTAGTTAGTGATTATAATTTTTATCTAACAAAAGATAATACATGTCGGTATGTTGGGTCTCGGGATAAAAATGATATAGCTCGTCTTAAACGGGAATGGAAAAAGCATGGAGTTATATTGAATGATGATTTGAGTGTTCCGCCTGAACAAAAAGCAATTATTGATAGAGTTAGTCGTGACACTCGGCTCTTTTTTTATGAGGATTTTAAATTTTGTTTTGAAAGAAAATTAGTGGATGGTGAGGTTGTTTATGAGGCACCAAAAGAGTATAAAAATTATTCCAATCGTGTTCAAGATTTAAAATCCTATTATCAAAAAAATGGTATTGAAGTTGATATCAATCCAGAAAATGGTAGGCTAAGAATTCATCCCAATAGTGTGAAAAAATATGAAGCCCATTTATCATCAACGCTTGATTCATTAAAACTTGATCAGTTTAAGTTAAATGACCAAGGAGTATTAGAGGCCGATTTTGATGAGGAATTTTGTAAAAAGATGAGTGCAAAATATCGTTCTGTTGGTCTTTATGTTGACTATCGACATAAAAGCGGTAAAGCCGAGTTAGTGCATGCGGAACATATTGATTGTATTGATGAATTGACGGGTGGATATTTTAAGCTACGTGAAAAAATACCTCATTATAAAAATAATGGACTAATTTCCAGTGCAAGGTTATCGAAAGAGGCTTCTAATGTTGGTATTTCAATAAATGTAGAGGATGTTACTGATAATTTAGTTATTCCTAAAATTCGAGAAGTGCATGCGATAGAATTAGAAAAACAATTGCTCGAGATGGGGTATTCATCTGATAATATAAAAATCAAAGACATCAACGATGGTTATGGATACAAGAAAGTAATTGTTTTTGGAGAGGAAAAAAAATTAGTGGATGATATTTTTCCATTGTTTAGAAACCAAGCTGGAAAAATTGTAATAAATAAGGATAAATGTGTTTGTTTGCAAAAATCAGAGAGTATGATTAAATATACCCCAAGATATACCATTGTCGGTGAGGGTGTTGATACGATGGATTCTGATACTCTCAAGGGATTGAGAAATCGAGCCATTCGTGCTGGAATTGATCCGCAAGATATCCAACTTGTTTTAGATGCTGATGGGATAAATTCTAGATCTTGTTTGATTTTTCTAAATGAGGATAAAACGGATGATTTTTTAAGAAAAGAGCTCTCATCTGATGGACGGCAATTACTTCATAAACTTGACCCACAAGATTTGGAAACACCTGACGAATTAAAACAATATTTGTCACAAAAAGATGCACCAGATTTTGATGCAAATGATGGCGTTGAATTAAGTGTAAAAAGAGAAGGGATTCATGTCGCTCAAAACATGGATACAGTATCGAGAATAGACA
>CALARE010000090.1 GCA_937888725.1 uncultured Alphaproteobacteria bacterium
ATACCTGAAGGAGGCTTAATCGCCATAGATGCTGTCTTTAGGCACTTTTTAAACTTACAGGCGGTTGAGTCACATTAGAGCACCAGCTCTACTTTAACCTCGATGGTCGTTCCCGTGTTAAGAGCCAGCATAAAATAGCCAAATATAGATGGAATCGTCAAGCGACTAGTACATATCGAAGCAAAGCGGAGGGGTACTTGAGTTTGGCGATTTCGCTATAGGTGGCATTTTATGCACAAGCTCTTAACGCACAGGCGGCCGAGCATTTTTTAAAAAAACTTACCGTTCATACCCTTGCAAACGGGCAAGTGACCTTAATATTGTTGGGTTGGTTTGCCCTTTATGCACATCTTTTGTATATAGATCTGACATCAGATAAAAAGTCTTCAACACCTGAGCCGTTTCTTGTGCGGTATATTTTTGTTCATAAGCGGTTAAAAATTGCCACTCAGATGTTTGTTTTAACTGTGCGGCCAACATCGCAGGCGTCAACCCTTGTTTATTTTCAATCAATGGATTGGGATGATACTGCATTAAATAGGCCAAATCCAACACATTTTGCGGTCTTGGGTTTTGATTATCCCCTGCTTCAATCGTGTTATGCCCTCTAAATTGCCCACTTTTGACAAGGATATGAAGAAGTGTATCCCCATTCTCATTTTGCCCATTTACATTGCACCCATTTTGGAGCAATGCTTTGATTTTATTCACCTGTGGTAATATATGTTGAAAAGGTGTGTTTTCAATTTCTTTCAGCGTTTTTGCAAGCTGAAAATCCATATCATTATTGCTCACACACTCTTTATTACGCTGTTCCATCATATTCTCCTTTTATCTAATAAAGTGATGAGCAGATACTAGCACAAAATTTATTTTTTTTCAATCTTTTTACAAAAGAGAATCTGCAAGCTCATTTAAAGCCGAAATATCCCCCTCTTTTAACGCTGATTTAATCGTGACATGTTTATCAATCAAGTGAATATCTTTAAAAGTGGCGAGTTCTTTTTTCATCACCTGAGCCGCCATTGGTGCCCAAGAGCCATTTTCAATCAAACCAACCGTTCTATTTTGATAATTCTTGCTTTTTAAATGATGGATAAACGTTGCCATATAAGGGAACACATCCCCATCATACGTGGGACTTGCCAACACAAGATGTGAATATCGAAACGCATCTTCCACACATTCGGCCATATCATCTCGTGCCAAATCAGCAATCGCAACCTTTTGAACCCCTTTTTGAAGGAGAATATCCCTTAATTTAAGGGCAACTTCTTTCGTATGCCCATAAATAGAGGTGTAGGCAATAAAGACGCCCTTATCCTCTGCTTTATAAGAACTCCAAATATCATATTTATTGATGTAGTAAGATAAATTGTCAACCAACATAGGCCCATGCAATGGAAAGATTTTTTGAATATCAAGCGTCATTGCTTTTTTAAGCAATGTTTGCACAGGAGCCCCATATTTGCCCACAATATTAATATAATATCTGCGTGCTTCACAATCCCATTCTTCCTCAGTATCCAAAGCACCAAATTTACCAAAAGCGTCCGCTGAAAAGAGGATTTTTTCTTTTCTTTCATAAGCAACCATCACCTCGGGCCAATGCACCATTGGAGCTGAAACAAAGCTCAGCGTATGCTCACCCAATGACAAATTATCCCCTTCTTTAACAATGACTTTTCTACCCTCTAAATCAAGATTGGGGAAAAATTGCCCCATCATTTGAAAGGCTTTTTGATTACTGACCAATTGAATGGAAGGATAAGCTTGCACAAGTTTTTCAATCGAACCTGCATGATCTGGTTCCATATGCAACACAACCAAATAATTAGGTTCCTTTTGCCCCAAAACTTCTTTTAAATTCAAAAGCCATTCATTAGCTTTATGCACATCAACCGTATCCATAATGGCAATTTTCTCGTCCATAATGACGTAAGAATTGTATGAAATACCATGAGGAACAACATATTGCCCCTCAAATAAGTCAATTTCTTTATCATCCACACCGATATAATAAATTTTGTCTGTCAATTGATTTTGTTGCATTTATTTTCTCCACATTTAAAATTTAGTCCACTCTAACAAGTTTTTTTTAGCTTTTCAACTAAATTTAAAAAAAAATAAGTTGACATCTATCCTAAAAAAATTATATGGTGAAATCCATGTTAAGAATACAAAACTTTATTATTATTATTTTTACTCTTTTGTTTATAAAGCAAAGGAGAGTTGTTTATTTATAATAAAGTCAAATTAAAATCTTATGAATGTACAGCTCTTTTCCTTCTAGAAAAGAGCTTTTTTTTATTTTAAAAGGTGAATCATGCAAACACAAAATTTTCAAAATATACTTCAAGCTCTCCCCGCTCTTAAAAAAATCTATCATGCACACTCGTTACAAGATTATTTCAAAACTGAGTTAAAGTCTTTCAACACCCCCAAAACATCTTTTGTTGAAACAGATATTTTAATTGAAACAATTTTTGATGAAACAAAACGCCTTTATGGGGAAACGATTGCACGTGACCTTTGCCATCAATTATGCGATTTTCCTGTTATGGAAACGGGGACACATTTGGCTTTTTTAAGAGATTACGACACACCCAAAAACACGGATACACGCTCTTTATTAAATCAAAATATTCTTATTTCGGCATCATTGATGAAGTCGGCAGGACAAAAATATCACATCGGTTTTTATGGGTCCAATGTTTCATTGGTTCACCCCTGTGGCGGTGGTTATTTTCAATTAGGGAATGATATTTTCCCCATCAACAACGCCAACTTGATTTCTAAGGGTATTTTATACCAAACGGACAAGATTTCACCCAAATTTTTTAATGAACAAATTTTAGTCAGTGCCAAATTAAAAATGCTCTCTGATGTTTTAGAGATTGCCCTTCAAAATGAAAATATCCCCTATTATGGGAAATATCTTGCCACACAAAAGATTGTTTCACAAGTCTTGAAAGGGGTCAACCCCACCCACATTAACACCGCTTATCAAAGTTTAAAGGATACGAAAAAAACCCTTATTCAAGAGACATATCCCGCCCTTAACCACATAGCCAAAAAGACTTTTGGATACACGTTTGATGATATTGACGTGCAATATAATGAGCTGAAATCAATTTTTGAAAAAGAAGATTTAACCTCTTTATCCGACCAAGTGGCTCTTGTTCAAACACAAACAGTGAATAAAGCTCTTTTAGGCACAGGCATAAAACACATCACCATTGATGGAACAGATATTTGCCGTCAATTTTTAATTAACGCATTGAAAAATAAAGGCAGTATTTGGCACAAGATTTTTTCAAATGAAACATATTTTAACCTTTTTCAACAAGAATTAGCGGGCGTTCGTGCTGCGTGGAAAAAAGATGAATCACCTTTTGTTGGGGTTGGAAAGGACAAAGGTGTGAGCAAATTTTTCAACATCCCATTAAATGCCCTATCCCACACACCTAAAACATTAATCGAATATTTAGAAAAGAAAAAAATCATCCCGTCGAGTGCGTTAATCTGTCTGATTTGCCAAAGTGCGAATATCCTTGCTCATGGGGGCTTTTTCCAATCCACCTATTCCTTAAAAATGAAAAAAGCATTTGAAAAAGTTTTAACCACAATGAATGAACCTTTAAGGGCTAAAACACTTTCAAAAATGCCTGTTGATTTTATGTTGTTAAGCTTGGGAGCTGTCGTTTTTAAAGAAACGGGAAGACCGCTCAAACTTTCTGAATTTTCAAGGATGAGCACCCCAGCCCGTCAAGAACTGATTGATGCCATTCCGCAAATGAGTGGGGCAAAGAGCGTCTTATCAACCATTCATATTTTAAAACAATATCTTGATGAAACCGCCCCTGGCTATATCGAGGCGGAAGCTGAACTTAATCAAATTAAAAAGCCAATTATTGTCTTGAAACATAACAAAATTTATCGTATATATCAAAATCAACTACACACACTTCTTTCGGGGCGAAAATTATGCTGATATTAAAAAAAATTCAAACACCACACATTGTTTCAAATTTATTTTACACCACAACGCACAATGCTTTTTATAAAGACATGTACTCTCAATTTGGGTTGACAGAGGCACTCGTCCATCCCGCCCTTTATGAAAAATTGCTTTTAATTGAGCCAAAGCTTGAAAAAGCGAATCTCAAACTGGTGATATATGATGCTTTTCGTCCGTTAGAGGTGCAAAAGTTTATGTATGAAACAGCCCCCGATTATTTAAGACCATATATCGCCCCTCCACCAACAGCTCATTCAAGACGTGGCTTTCACCCAAGAGGGGTCGCTATCGATTGCTATCTGACTGATTTAGAGGGCAATGAGCTTGATTTTCCAACCAAGCCTGATGCTTTTTATCACGGGTATGAAAAAGACCCCACCTATCCCAATTATTTAAAAAAATGCCATCGCGATTATCAGGGCAATGATTTAACAATAGAGCAAAAAAACAACTCTCTTTTTCTTGAAAATTTAATGAAAGCGGTTGATTTAGAACCCCTCCCCCATGAATGGTGGCATTTTAATTTAAAAGAGGCATGGACCTATCCGTTAATTGAAACATTAAAAAATGTTAAAATTGAATAAAAAAAACGATTGACATTCTGATTTAAAAGGTGTATACTGCCCACTATGTTAGCAAAAACGATGAACTTTTTTGGTTTTTATTTTTTCTCTTTTTACTTTAGCGGTAAAAAGGGCAGTTTTTGTTAGCTAATTGCATAAGACTCAAAACAAAAAAAGCTCTTTTCCTTCCAGAAAAGAGCTTTTTTTTTATTTATAGGGATAAAAAAAATGATCGCAACGAATGAAAAAAATTTAAAACGCATAACTGAATTATTAAAATCACAAATCGTCTACAACCACATGCTTGAATTAATGGGGGTTCAAGAAAATATGATTCGAAGATTGCCCCTTGACCGTTTCAAACGAATGGCTTATGACCAAACAAGACCAGAAATTCAAGCTCAAGACAAAGAAACACAACAAATTCTTGCCCGCCAACTGCATGAAAAAGAAAAAAAAGAATTAACACTCTTGCTCAAAAGCTCCGCTTTATCGCGTTATCAAGCCATGATGCAAGCGCTCATTGATTATGCCGTTCATGTTGATACAAAAGAATTTGAACGCAACTTACAAAGAGCCACACCGCCCGCTCAATATTGCTGTGGGGCGTCTATGCCACATAAAATCCCCGCCAACAGAATCAGGGAATATTAATTTTTTTCTTATTGACAATTTTTTTTATATTTGCTATGATACCCTATAAATGATGGAGTTATATATGTTTATATCAACACGCAAACAACTTAAATCTAAACGTGAGGTTTTTAATCTCCCGTCGTTGTGTTGTATATAGATATATGAACAAATTATCGAACGGGATTTGAAAAAAATCCCGTTTTTTTTATTATGAAACAAGAAAAATGAAAGGCACAAATGATACATTCTTTTTTTAACACACGATCAGATACAGTTCTTTTTCAAGGTCATCTTTCAAAAAAAGACGGCTCTGAAATGAAAGATACCTCTTTTCATGTGCGTTTATTAAAAAAAGATGATGCTCTGAAGATGTTTGCTCTTTCTCAAAAGATTTATTTAGCTCTCAAACCAGAAGAACAAACCTTTATTCGCAAACATAATGATGTTTCTTATTACCAAAATGCAAGTCGTGATAAGGCAAGTGCTTATATCGGTGTTTTTCATGAAGGCGTGCTTATTGGCATGTCCTATCTTAAAATTTGCACTGATGCCCAAACTTTTTCAAATGAAATTCCCAATCAATCCACGCAAGCCTTTAGCACCAATAAATTTGTTGCCACATTTGGTGGTGATTGTGTTTTGCCCGATTATAGAGGGAATAAGCTCAATCAAATAATGGTTCAAATTCGCACAGAGATTGCCAAAAAAATGGGCTGTCAAGAAGCTTACTCTATCATTGATTGCAATAATGTTAATAATTTAACCCCCTATTTTGCTAATCAATTTTCATTAATTTCCTCAGGAATTGACCCCACAGATAATGGCCCCATTTACACCATGAAAATTGGTTTAAAAAAATCACATCCATTCAATCATTTCACCCCAACTCAAATTACTTTTGCCCCTGTTACAGATACAAAAAGGATAAAAGAGCTTTTAGGGCAAAATTTTCAAGGTGTACGATATGACCCCCTTCATCAAGTGATGGAATTTGTTCGAACACCAACACTTATTCGCACACAAAACCTTGTTCTAACCCCTCATCAGCATCAAAGAAAGGCACTTCAATATGTTTAAAGTTCACACATTTGAAAGTCAAACAAACGGTCCCCATATTTTAATTTTAGGGGCTGTTCACGGCAATGAGATTGCAGGAACACTTGCAAGCCAAGCCCTTATCCAACAATTTCAACAAGGGCAACGCACCCTTTTGAGGGGGCAAGTCACCTTTATCCCGATTGTCAACGAACTTGCCCAACAACAAGACACTCGCTTTGTTGATGAAAATTTAAATCGGGTGATAACAACGCACACCGCCCCCATGACGCATGAACAAAAAATTGCCAATCAACTCCTTTCTTATATTGAAAAAGCGGATGTGCTTTTGGATTTACACTCCACCCATTGCAAGGATGATGAAGCTTTTGCCTTTATTGACTATCCAAGTGAAAAAAATCTTGATTTTTTAAAGGTTATTCCTGTTCAAACAGCACTTGCGGGCTGGCCCGAAATTTATAAAAACAATCCTGAGATTGATAATTTTTCAACCGAAGAATATGCCCATCAAAAAGGAATAACCGCATTAACCGTTGAATGTGGGTATCATAAAGCCTCAAACGCCATTGAGATTGCAAAAGCCTCCATTTTAAACACATTCCTTCATTACAACATGATTAAGGGGGAAAAACCAACCGCAATGGATAAAAAAATCATCCATCTGGATAGCTATATTATTAAAGAAAAAGACGGCCATTTTATTCAAAATTTCAATCATTTAGACAAGGTTTACAAAGATGAGGCGATTGCTCAATATGCAACGGGGGAAATTTTAAAAGCACCCTTTGATGGATTTATTATTATGCCCAATCATCAAGCGAATATCGGTGCTGAATGGTATTATTTAGGGAAAGAAAATATTTAAAATTCAATAAGAAGTAAAAAAAAACAAAAAAAACAAAAAAAAATAAAAATTTTTCTTGCATTTTAAATAAAAATCAGCTAAAAATAAAAGCATTGTTCCAGCGTAGCTCAGTGGTAGAGCAATCGGCTGTTAACCGATCGGTCGTAGGTTCGAGCCCTACCGCTGGAGCCATTAAAAAAAGGTCCCTTTTGGGGTCTTTTTTTTTATGTGTTTTATGCATTCCCATTTTTAGGGGTCTTTTTTTTTGCATATTACCCCCTCTAACTAAAAAATGTTGACAAATAATATAAAATGATATATAATAGCCCTTATATGGCAAATTTCAATCTTATAAGGAGCAAAATATGACTGAAGAAATCCAAAACGGCACATGTGAAGAATATTATGATAATGGCCAGTTGCAGGTAAAATGCACCTATAAAGATGGCGAGTTAGATGGCCCATATGAAGAATATTATCAAAATGGCCAGTTGGTGGAAAAATGCACCTATAAAGACGGCCTGTTAGATGGCCCATATGAATGTTATTACGCAAATGGACAGTCCCGAATAAAATGCACCTATCAAGACGATAAGTTTGATGGTTTATATGAAGAATATTATGAAAATGGCCAACTACATAAAAAATACACTTATCAAAATGGTGTGTTAAACGGCTTATATGAAGAATATTATGAAAATGGGCAACTCTTTGAAAAATGCACCTATCAAAATGGTCAAGCAGATGGTTTATATGTAGCTTATCGTGAAAATGGGCAATTATGGATGCGTTTCAACTTTAAAGGTGGCAAGTATGAGGGTGTGTGGGAAAATTATCATACCAATGGCCAAATAGAGGAAAAGCGAACCTATAAAGATGATAAATTAGATGGTCCGTATGAATTCTATGATTCCAATGGGAAATTAAAGTCCATAGCGTACTGGAAAGAGGGCAAAGAAATCACTGAACCCGAATGTGAATCTCATGCTAAAAAGGTTTCTTCACATACTAAAAAAATGAATATGAAGCGTGAAACGAATGTAAATCAGCGTTAATTTATCCCCCTTCCCTAACGCTGTTCAAAGAGCCTCCTTTTTTAAGGAAGCTCTTTTTTTATTGCCTAATCAAAAAATATCCTCTACTATGATTTAAATAATAAAAAGGTATATGCTATATGTATATATTTAGCAAAGATAACTTACAAACAAAAACAGAGGAATTTTCATGAATAACACATTAAAAAAAATCATAAAGAAAACAATTATCTATGGCTCATTATTATTTTTAATTCTTGAAATTTCTTCTTGCGACCCAAGCATGGGTTATCCACTACGAGCCATCTCACGCCCTATTAACCAAATCCTTTTTGCAAAAAAAACAAATGAACCACTCGGCCCATTAAAAGAAACGTATGAAGCTTATACCGACCCCCGACCGAATCAAATTATCACCATCAATGGGCAGAAAATTAAAAAAACTTTTGTAAATATTTATCGTGCCACTGGTTACGTTCTTTATTCTGACAGAAACGACAACTTTTTTAGACACTTAATTAATAATGAAAAAAATAACCTGCGTGACGATATTTCATTAATTGATATGTACCTTGTCTTTGGCAAAACAGCTGATAGAGAAAATTTAAAAACAATTAAATTTAAACATTCAGATAATATGTTGCAAGTCAAATATTCGCCTTATACATATTTTAATCCCAAAGATCTTACCGAAATTTATGTTATTCCAACAACATACGCCATTAAAAGAGCTGTAAAAACGATCAATAGAGGGGATATTGTTTCAGTTGTTGGCTATATAGCAAATTGGCAAGGAACAGATAATCTATCTGATGTCAAATTTGAATCAGCCCAATATCCACGAGAATCTAAAAATTATAAATATCTATTCGTAACTAAACTTATTTTAAATGGATATGTATATGAATAAACACATTAAAAACAGGTCAATAAAATGATAAAAAAATTTTTTCCAAAAATCATCATTTATGGCGGATTACTTTTCTTCATTTTACAGCTGTCAACTTGTTATCCAAGTGTCGGCTATCCCTTTCGGATGATAATGCGTCCGATTAATCAATCGCTGTATGGCAAAAAAACAAACACACAATCCCCTATTTTACAAGAAACATATACACCCTATAAAGACCCACGCCCCAACCAAACATTAACCATTAACGGCTATAAGATTCAAAAAACATTTGTTAAAATTTATCGTGCCACGGGGCGTGTCGTATGGGTGGATCAAAATGATGCACTTATTAAATCTTGGTATTTAGCCGCTGGCAACACCAAAGTAGAAGGGCTTTATGACAGCGTCGCCCCTATTGATTTATCTCTTGTCTTTGGCAAAACCGCTGAAAAAGAGAATATTCAAAAAATTGATTTTGACCATTCTGAAAATTTTTTACATGCCTCTTATGACCCCAGCGATAACGTTTATTATGATGACGACGATGTCACAAACATTCACGTTATTCCCGCCTCTCGAACGATTAAAAGCGTGCTTAAAAATTTAAACCGCGGGGATGTTATCTCTGTTGTTGGGTATTTGACTGATTGGCGTGGCACAGGGGAATTATCGAATATAACCTTTGAAACCGCAAGATATAAAGGGGAAGAATCAAAAATAATTATGGGTGGTCAAAAAGCTGGCCTATGCAAACAACTTTATTTAATGAAAATAACACTCAACGGGTATGATTATGAATAACATACAAGATGAATGGGTGAAAAATTAATATTCATATAAATAATAACGTGCCTCTTTTTGAACAAGCATCTTCAATATACCTCCCCCGTTTTAGGGGGTTGATTTTTCTTTCATTTGACAAGAAAAGCTTAAAATGATATACTAAACAGAGTGGTATATAGAGTGGTATTTTTAGATGGGGGATAAAAATGTCAACAACCATAGAGCATATAACACAAAATAAAACGGATTATTTTTTTGATAAAATCATTGAGCATGCTTCATTGGATGAAATACCCGCTGAAAAACAACCTCTTTCAGATGATAAGGAAAAGATTCAAAAAAGCATCGCTCTTTTTGCTCGACTTATCGCCAATGGGCATGTGAACTGGCCCTATTTTCCAGACTCTTATAAAGAGCGGTTTAAACAAGGGATTGTAGAGCTTTATAACACCCCGCCTGAAAATGGGGCTCAAACGCTCAAGGAAATGGAAACGTTGTTGCTCAAATCCATTCCCGATAATCACACCTTTATTTTAAATAATCAAAATAGGCGTGTTTTAAACAGCCAATCAGCACATGAAATTGAAGGGACGGTTATTGACAAATACCCCTTTACAAATGTGGGGGAAAATAGCGTTTTTTCCCTTCCAAAAGAGGAAAATACGCAAACGCTTTGCCTTCAAAAAAACGATCAAGGCCATTCAATAGGGTTATTTGCAAAAGACGTTAATGGGAAAAAGTTGGGAATTATCTCCCTTTCAAAATGCCCACAACCGAGCGATTGTGCTTTTGATTTTAAGGGGTTTTTAAACACCTTAGACCAGCATCTTGCAAGTTTTGACGGTGTTGTGTTTGATGTCAGGGGCAATGAAGGGGGCAATGCCCAAATTATTCATGAAATTAATAAACGTCTTTATGGTGATGCCCCCAGCTTTTTAAAAACAAAGCATATGCGGACAACTGACGAGGCAAAAATCATCCATCAACACAAATTCCCTGGGTTTGAAGCGACATTGAACCGAATGTACCAATCTGCAAACGAGCAAGGATATGTTACAGATCTGGTGCAAGAGGAAAAACCTTTTAACTCTGAAAAAGGCTTTAACAAACCCATCTATGTCTTAGCGGATCGGATGACAAGTTCTTCGGGGGAATATGTGTTTGCCCTTCAAAATCATCCTAAGGTTAAATTTTTGGGTGAAAATTCATGTGGCTGTGGTGAATATGGGGACACAACGGGAATTGCCCTTCCAGCAGGTGGCCTCCTTGTTACGGGTGTTTTTATTAATGAAATGTACCCTCATATCCCTGAAGGAATTGGCAAAACGCCCACACATCCCACCCTTCAAGGGATGGACGCCCTCGCCCACGCTATGGCCGAATTTAAAAAAGACGCCTCCCCCTATGTCAGACCGTTTACAAACAACGAGCGTTAGCTAAGGGATAACACCGCAAGCAATACGCCCACCGCCCCCACCTAACGGTTGCGGTAAATCTTGATAGTTATCGCCACATTGATGGATAACAAGCGTTCTGTTTTTAATTTCATCCAATGTTAAATGCGGGTGATAAAATTTTGTTTTTACTTGTCCTTTTTGATTCGCTATTAAATAAGGCAAATCCCCTTTGTGTCCGCCACCATTGGGACCTAAGTGTTGTTTTGTGTTATAGGGGTCATAATGAGCCCCAGCCATCCCTGCCAACAAAATGATACCATTTGATTGATAAAGAGGAGCACAAGATCCATTTTCATGAATGTGAAAGCCATGTTCCCCTTGGGGGATATGCTCTAAATTTACATTAAAAAGAAGTCCTTCCAATGTATCTGTGATTTTAACCGCACCCACCTTTTTCGGTGTATTGGTATCAGATAAAAGATAGATATCTGTCGTCACCGATTTTTGAGACAAACAACAAGCCGATGATAAAATAAAAAGAGCAAGTAATATTTTTTTCATAAAAAGACCTCCTTTTTAATTCATATAAATCATTCGAAAGAAATAACAACCCATTGAGTTTATAAACTAAAGTTATCAAACACCCTCTTTATCAACAAAAAAAGAAAAATTATTTTTAACTTGAATTTTAATTTTTTTTATTTTATAATCGGTGTAGCTTGATTGCACTAGATCAAGTCAGGGCGTAGAAACCCTTTTGACAATAAACAGTCGTTCGCATAACGACTAAAACAAGTATGCCGATAATCTGTCTAAAGGACGGATGTCGGTGAATAAGGTTCTGCCAAATAAGCCGAGCCGTTTTTTGTTTATTGTCAACGGTTTTCTAACATCCGCCCACCTCCTGTTTTGGTGGGTTTTATTAATGGTAAAAAGGAGAAAACGATGGTTATAAAATATCTTATATTTCAACATACTAAAATATTCATTAAAATATTTTTTTAACCTTGACTTTTTACATACTTAAGGCTATTATTAAGACACAAAAAATTATCAATATAAACGAAAGGAGAACTTATGAGGTACTCAAACACGGCTCTTAAAGAACTCAAAAAAAGATATAAAAACATTTTAATTAAATGTGCCATGCTTAATGCGGCAGCACTCCTTGCTTTTGCAACACCAGCTGGAGCTGAAGTTGTAACTGCTACCATTACTGATGGTACAATTACTCAATTTATAAATACATATGATACAAAATATGGTGGCATCTACGCTGCAGGCGAAAGCAATAACACCTATACACTTTCAACAAACAGCATTAGCATTCAAAACACTCAAACTGGAGCTGGCCGTGCTGTTCAAACAAAAACTGGTGGTTCAATTACATTAGGTGGTCAAAACACGCAGTCTGTCACATTAAAGTCTAATGATTATGCAGCAATTGCCTTAGGTGGAAACATTGATATAATAGCAGATAGCATTAATATTCAATCAGATACAGGGGGTATCCATGCTGGACACAATGCTCAAATCAATCTTACAGGTGGCGATATTTCCATCGTATCCACTCCAAGTAGCATAAATAATGAAAATGCGATGGGTATTGTTGCTATGAGTGGTGGAAAAGTTAACATAACAGGTAACACAACCATTGATGCAAAGCGAGCTATTTTAACACGTGGTGGCTCTGTTACAAATATCAATGCAGCTGGCAATTACACAACCATTATTAAGGGGAATATTGTTTTTGACTATGATGAGGAGACAAGTAAAGATAGCATCGATGCAACCGTCAATATTAATTTAGATTCTGAAACATCATATTGGACAGGAAACGTTGCTTATGCTTGGGAAGCAGGGTCTAAACCAGATAGCAATACATTACGAGTTTCTAATGCCTCTGTTACATTAAACAATGGGGCTACATGGAATGCTACTGCCATAGATAATCAAACAGGAAGTAATTCAAACCAAATTGCTCTTAATAATTTAACTGTTAATAAAGGTACAATTAACGTAGATTCTGGTGCAACTGCTATGGTTGAAAATGCAACTATTAATGGTGATTTAACCTTGAATGGAACGCTTACAACTGTTAAAGATGGCACAATTAATTTTGCAAAAGGTTCAACGCTTACAACAACACTTGATTCTACTGCTAAATTTGCAGGCAATGGTGAAGTTACAGGTACAATTAATTTAACCGCTCCGACAACGGGTACATTTGCCTTTGTTTCTGATTCGGTTAATGTTGGCAATCTCTCATTCAATAATGGACTTTACAATATCGAATGGACAGATGACAGCAAAACAGACATTAAAATTACCGAAAAAGAAACATCAGAAGTTGTCGATGAAATTACATCAAACACAAACGCTTCAACGCAAGAAGCAAATGCCGTTGTTTCTTTAATTTCTGCCGAAGGGACAGGCACAGAAAAAGGGCAACTCATTGCCTCTGTTATTTCTGAAGCGATGCAATCAGGGAATACGAGCCTTGCCGTTGATACCGCAAAAAAAGCAGCTCCCACCACCTCACAAATGGTTGTCGGGATTGCCAAAGAGGCGGCTAAAACCATGGCACGAGTCGCAGGGACAAGAATGGATGCAATCTCGGGTCGTGCTGGTGGGGATGTAATGGAGGGTGCTGGTCTTTGGATGCAAGCACTTTACAACCACACAAAACAAGATGCAACAAGCTCAAGTGATGGGTTTAAAGCCAACTCTCGTGGTCTTGCTATCGGTGTGGATAAAAAGGTTTCAGACACAACCACGCTTGGCTTTGGTTATGGGTATATGAACACGGATGCTGACTCTTATGGTCGTGAGTTAGAAGTTGATGGTCATAACTTCTTTATCTATGGCAAATATCAACCAAGCAAATGGTATGTCAGCTCTGTTTTGAATTACAACTATTCAAAATATACAGAAAAGAAAACACCTCTTGGCATAGCGTTGCGTAGCGAATATGATGTGAACTCTTATGGCGTCCAACTCATGACTGGGTATGATATGGACAACGGCTTGACACCTGAGATGGGATTAAGATATTTAGATGTTGATGCTGACTCTTATCAAGATGGAATGCAACGCATTCGTTCAAATCATGATGATGTCTTAACAGCTGTTGCAGGTATCAAATACACAACTGATGTCAAAACAAAAGATGTTATCTTTAAACCAACCGCTCGTTTGTCCGCCACATATGATGTGATAAGCGACAACTCTCGTGCAAATGTTTCCGTCATTGGTGGGAATAATTACGCTATCGATGGCAAACGCTTGCACCGTTTCGGTGTTGAAGCTGGTGCTGGTGTTACAGCCTCAGTTGACAACATTGACATCACATTAGAATATACGGGTGCTTTCCGCCAAGATTATAAGTCACAAGGCGGGATGTTAAAAGCGAGATATAATTTTTAAGGTTCAACCGC
>CALARE010000091.1 GCA_937888725.1 uncultured Alphaproteobacteria bacterium
CAGAGACTCGAACTCTGGGCCCGCTGATTAAGAGTCAGCTGCTCTACCAACTGAGCTAATCACCCAATAGTGCTATTTATATATGATTTTTTTTAAAAATGCAAGTATAAAATCAACTATCACTATTTTTTTGTGGATATGAAATACGCAACTCTTTTTTAACAGGAAATTTCTGATCTAATGGTCCAAATAAAGGAACATTGAAACGTTTAATAATGACAATATAACAAATAAATACGAAAATTGCAGCAGATAACCACGCAACAGGACTTGCAAAACAAATACCCTTATATCCTAAATATGCAGCGAGTGAAAAAGCTGCGAACCAACGCATAACAAGTTCAATAATCCCCGAAATAAGTGGAATCACCGCATATCCCATTCCTTGTAATGCTTGTCTAAATATAAAAATATGTCCTAAGAAAAAATAAAATAATGTTGTTGTTTGGATATATAATACAGCTTGATTTAAAACACCAACATCTGATGTATTTAAAAACAAATGAGCCATATCTTTCCCCCAAAAAAACGCTATTGATGCGAGAATAAAACTAGCACCACTTGAAAGAATCGCACATTGCAAAACCCCTTGTCTAATTCTACGAATAAGGCGTGCTCCAAAGTTTTGTGCAACAAAAGTTGTTAATGCAAGACCCAGAGAAAATAATGGCATTGTTGTTAATTGTTCAATTCTTGTGGCCGCTGAAAATGCAGCAATTGTATTACTTCCAAATTGATTACAAACGCTTTGAATAGCAATAATCCCCAGACCAATGATTGAAAATTGAATACTCATCGGAAAAGCAATTTTCAAATGTTCAACAAGAAAAAGTGATGAAATTCTAAAATCTTTTTTTTGCAATCTAAGAATAGGATATTTAATAAACATATATCCCAAACACAAAAAAACAGAAATAAACTGTGCTAAACAAGTACCATAAGCAACGCCCGTTACATCTAATTTTAGTTTTGTAATAAAAAAAACATTAATTATAATATTAAGAATCGATGAGAATATTAAAAAATAAAGAGGTGTTTTACTATCCCCAAGAGCTCTTAAAGCACCTGACAAAAAATTATAAAAAATCGTTGCAATTAAGCCATAAGCTAAAATAGTCATAAACCGACCAGCATCAACAAAAATGTCACTAGGGACATTCATAAGCGTTAAAATCAAATTCATTTTGTATACAAGAAATAAAATAACAAAAAATGAAAAGGCAAAACTCAATGCTATACCAATAGCAAATGATTTACGAACATTTATTATGTCATTTGCACCAAAGCGTTGTGCCGTAATAATACATAAACCATTTGTAAAACCAGTTGCCGTCATCATAGACATAATAAAAATAGGTGTCATCGCACCAGCAACAGCAAGTGCATGAATACCGAGGTAATGCCCTAATATATAAAGGTCAGATAGAATATAAAACTGTTGAAAAATATTCCCAATCAAGATCGGGAGCATAAATAATAAAATTAATTTAAGGGGATGACCCTTTGTCATATTTTTCATATTTCTACCTCAAAAAATGTGGAGGCAGTATAAGTTGTTTTAAGATAAAACACAATAAAAAAATCTAGTTTTTTTCAAAAAATATCTTGACTTTTCAATGTGATTATGTTTTTTATAATCTTAAGGATAGATGAATTTTCACTACCGTATTTTTGTTTAATTGTTTTTTTTAAAAAGGAAGAAAAAATGTTAAAAAAATTACTCGCAGTTGTATGTGCTGTTTCTTTCTTGAGTGCTTGTGCTTCTCAAAAAGATGGGGCTGATTTATATGGTAATGGTCAAGGCGGTTGGAATGATGCTGTCAATATTTCTGACTTACAAGAAACCGCTATGACGCAAAAATTTAAAGATGAAAATCAAAATGTTGTTTATTTTGCATTAAACAGCTCTGATTTAGATGGTGATTCAAAATCAGTTTTGGCTGAGCAAGCTGAATGGTTAAAAGCAAACCCTCGTGTTTTAGTTGTAATTGAAGGTCGTTGTGATGAACGCGGTACAGAAGAATACAACTTAGCTTTAGGTGAACGCCGTGCAGATGAAGCTCGCCGTTTCTTAGTAATGAAAGGTGTTTCAGCTGATCGTATCCGTATTATCTCATACGGGAAAGAAAGACCAGTTGTTCCAGGTTCAACAGAAGAAGCTTGGGCAAAAAATCGTAATGCAACAACTGTTGCATATTAAAAATAAGTTTTTCAAAAAAAAGACTTGTTAAAAAAAACTCTTCCTAGTAAAATAGGAGGAGTTTTTATATGAGGCAGATTATGAAGAAAATTATTTTTATGACCCTTTTTTCAACCATTTCTTTTTCAAGCTTAGCACAAGCTGACATTAAAATGGATATGTTAAGTGACAAAGTAACCCGTTTAGAACAAGACATAAACGCTTTACAAAGAAAAGTATATCAATCAAAAGTTGTTTCTAACACATCATCAGATATAACAAAACCTGTTGTAGATGGAAATTTAGAAGATCTATATAATAGAATTAGTGCTCAAGATTCTGTTGTAAAAGATTTAACAGCAAAAATGGAACAATTAGAGTTCCAGCAAAAACAACTTGACGAACGGCTAAACAAATTAAATGCAGACATTGATGTGCGGTTTAATTTATTACAAAAAGAAAATGAAGCAAAAAAAGCCACCAATGCATCTTCTAATTCATCAAACAAAAATGCCCAGCAAGCATATGATGCAGCTTATAACATCATGAAAAAGGGAGATTATAAAGCAGCAGAAGAAGCTTTCACCCTCTTTATGAAGGATTATCCAAAATCTAATTTGGTTGGAAATGCAAATTATTGGTTGGGTGAAACCTATTACGCAAGGGGTCTTTACGAACAAGCTGTTGGTATTTTTGCAGATGGATTTACAAAATATAAAAAGAATTCAAAAGCTGCAGATAACCTTTTAAAATTAGGTTTGACAATGAATAAATTGAACAAAAAAACAGAAGCATGTACAGCGTTTAAATCTCTACCAACAGAATTTCCAAAAGCTAATAAAAAATTGAAAGACAGGGCGGCAGCAGAAGCAAAAAAATTATCTTGTAAATAAAAATGGTTCTTAATTTAAATTATCTTGAAGATCAAATAAAAAAACTTAATTTAAGTTTGTCAAAACAAGTAGCTATCGCCGTTTCTGGCGGTGCTGACAGTATGTGCTTAACCTTTTTACTGGCTGCGTTTTGTAAAAAAAACAACATCAAATTGGTTGCTTTGACAGTTAATCATAATATTCGGGAAGATAGCCTTGCTGAAGCACAATGGGTCCATTCGTTTTTGGAAGAAAGAGGCTTTAATCACATTATTTTGGATAATAAAACGCCAATTGGTCACACATCTATTGAAGAAGATGCTCGTCAAATCCGATACCAACTATTAACTGATTACTGCAATAAGAAAAATATTAATCATCTTTTTATTGCACATCAACAAGAGGATCAGGCTGAAACATTTTTATCCCGTTTAGCAAGAGGAAGTGGCATTGATGGTTTATCTGCCATAAAAAATGTATCAAAACGTAATGGCATTTTTTTAGTAAGGCCTTTTTTAAATATTTCAAAAAAGGATATGGTCAACTGGCTGAAAAAAAATTCTATTACTTGGGTAAATGATCCCATGAATAATAATCCTGTTTATGAACGAGTTAAATGGCGACAATTTTTACCCAAATTAGAGGAAAACGGCATTTCAACAAAAGGTATTTCTCTTTCAACACATCGACTAAATCGAGCTCTGCAAGCATTACAATGGATAACAGATGACGCATTATTAAAATGTGTATCATATTTTAATGAAGGCTATGCACTAATTAAAAAAGAAAAATTTATAAAATATCCTGAGGAAATAAGAATCAGAATATTAGCAGAAGTCTTAAAAAATATTGGTCAAACTGACAAAATAATTTCATTGGAATTATTAGAACGTGCCATTTTTTCTTTTCCACAAAAAATGACGCTTGCAAATTGCGTTATTGTTCCACATAAAAGAGGCATTTTTATCGCAAAAGAATATTCAAAACTTGAAAAAAGAAAAAAAATTAAAGCTCATACAAAAACAAAATGGGATCGATTTGAAATTACAATCCCATTTAACGGTTATGTTCAGGCAAAAGCACCTTTAAAACGTAAAAAAAATATCCCATATCTTGTGCAACAAAGCTTTCCATTCTTTGAAATGGAAAAAGAGCTTGAAAATAACCAAGATATTGAGTATAAGAATAAAACAAATAATAAAATTGATATTAAATTTATATATAATCATTAAAGGAATATAGAATGAAAAAGCAATCAAATACAGCTACATTTTGGCTTGTTTTCTTTACTGTTATTATTTTGTTGGCGAGTTTTTCATTTCCTGACCCCAAAAAAGCAAAACAGCAAGAACTCTCATTCAGTGAATTTGTAACAGCTGTTGAAAAAGGAGATGTTAAATCTGTTGAGATGCAAGGACAATCTATCAGTGGTGAATTCCAACAAGAGGGGTCATTTAAAACCTATGCACCAACAGATGCGGGCTTAATTCCTATTTTAAAAGCAAATAATGTTAAGGTAACAGCCCTTCCTCTTGAAAGTGAATCAAGTTGGTTTATGGCTTTAATTTCCTGGGCACCTATTTTATTATTTGCAGGAATTTGGATTATGATGATGCGTCAAATGTCTGCCAGCAATGGAAAAGCAATGAGCTTTGGAAAATCAAAAGCTAAATTGTTGGAAGGGAAAGACAAGGTTACCTTTGATGATGTTGCTGGCATTGAAGAAGCAAAACAAGAATTACAAGAGATTGTTGACTTTTTAAAAGCACCAATCAAGTTTCAACGTTTGGGAGGAAAAATTCCAAAAGGGGCATTATTAGTTGGCCCTCCAGGAACGGGTAAAACATTACTTGCACGAGCTATTGCAGGTGAAGCAAATGTGCCTTTTTTTAGCATTTCAGGTTCAGATTTTGTTGAGATGTTTGTCGGTGTTGGGGCTTCCCGTGTACGCGATATGTTTGAACAAGCTAAAAAATCAGCACCTTGTATTGTTTTTGTTGATGAAATTGATGCCGTTGGCCGTCATCGTGGTGCTGGTTTAGGAGGTGGGAATGATGAGCGTGAACAAACCTTAAACCAATTATTGGTTGAAATGGATGGTTTTGAAACAAACTCTGGCATCATCTTAATTGCCGCAACAAATAGACCTGATGTTTTAGATCCAGCATTATTACGTCCTGGTCGCTTTGATCGTCAAATTGTGGTTTCAAATCCTGATATTAACGGGCGTGAAGCAATCTTGAATGTACATGTCAAAAAAGTACCACTTGCACCAAATGTTTCCCTTCCTCTCATTGCAAGGGGAACACCTGGATTTTCGGGTGCAGATTTGGCAAATCTTGTAAATGAAGCGGCTTTATTGGCTGCGCGACGTAACAAAACAATGGTTACAATGCAAGATTTTGAAGATGCAAAAGATAAAGTTATGATGGGATCAGAGCGTAAATCTCTTGTAATGGACGAACAAGAAAAGAAAATGACTGCTTACCATGAGGCAGGTCATGCAATCGCATCTTTACACCTGCCAGAATCAGATCCATTGCATAAAGTCACAATTATCCCTCGAGGTCGGGCATTAGGTGTTACAATGCAATTACCTGAAAAAGATAAATATTCACAAAGCATGACATACTTAAAATCACGTTTGAGTATTTTGTTTGCAGGTCGATTGGCTGAAGAAATGATTTTTGGGAGAGAGAAAGTTTCAACAGGTGCAAGTAATGACATTCAAGTTGCCACAACAATCGCCCGTAAAATGGTGAGTGAATGGGGCATGAGTGACGTTATGGGACCAATCGCGTATGACGAACCAGAAGGAGAAGTTTTCTTAGGATACAGCATTTCAAAAAGAAAGAATGTTTCTGACTTAACGGCACAACAAGTGGATGCTGAAATTAGAAAGATTATTGATGCTGCTTATCAAAAAACAAGAGAAATTTTAACAACTTATAAACAAGAATTAGATACACTCGCACTTGGTTTAATCGAATATGAAACCCTTTCTGGAGATGAAATTAGCGATCTTCTACAAGGAAAAGAAATTAGAGTTCCTGTTGAAAAGGCTAAAATAAAATCCAGAGCAACCGTTCCATCGGTTGGAGATGTATCTGAATCTATCGATGAAAATATCGATATTACAACGTTGTTTGAAGTTCCTTTAAATAAAAAGAAACCAACAAAACAACAAAGTTCTAAAAAAGCAAAAAAATAAATTTATTTTCCCTCTTTTGTATAATGCAAAAGAGGGATTTTATAAACCATCTGTTTGATAAAAAATAACGGGCAAACCTTCCTCTTTTGTCATGGGTTCAAATCGTTTCAAACGGTCATTAAATATAAACTCATCAATATAAAATTCTTCTTTTTTATTTTTTGTTCGTTTTAACACTCTTTCTTTTGCGATTTTAATATCACATTGAACAGCATGAAAAACAACATCAGATGTTAATTTTTTTGCCCATTCATAATATTTTTTTCTTGTTTCTTTTTCCCAAAAACCATAATCCAGAATAACATTATTACCTTTTTTAATTTCTTCAATAGTTTTTTCTTTTATAATGGTATCAATAATTTGAAACCGTTCTTGACTAAAATCTTCAGGATTTCTTCCATAAGTTTTAATCATTAATTCATCATGGGTAAAACGTACAGCAGGCAGTTCTCTTTCTAATCTTTTTGCAAGCGTTGTTTTTCCAAACCCGATAAATCCGTGCATAAGATGAATACTTGGCATTTATAAATCCTCCTATAATCACTATACAAAAATATAAGGATAAATACCATAAAAAATATAGAAAAACCCGCCAACTTTACCAGCAGGTTGTTTCTAGTAAAAAAGAGGTGTTTAAAACACCTCTTTTTTAATTAATTTAAATGAGCCTCAATAAACCAAATAAATTTATCTAAATCCTCCACAGCTTGCGTATAATAATCAATGGTGGCAGCATCCGCCTTGGCAAGATTGATATCTTCTCTCATTGAATTTGCAACACTTGCATACCTGATATGTAACTCCCGTAAATGATCAGTTACAGATGAAATATTAAATGGATATTCTTCAAAAGATGTATTTTGAGCTAAGTGCTCAGATGTCCCAATAGCGATAAAATTTAATTGAACAAGTCGTTCTGCAAAAATATCGACATATTTTTGTAAGGTTTGGTAAAAATCATCTAACATTTCATGAACAGCAATAAAGTTTAATCCTTGTAAATTCCAGTGAGCTTGTTTCGTAATAAGCGACAGATTAGAAAAGTCAACAAGATAACGATTTAAAGATAATTTGCTTTCATTTAAAGTTTCTGAATCAAATTTAAGTAATGTTGTGCGTTTTTGTAAATTTTGAGACATTATAAAATCTCCTTATTTTGCTTGCAGGTTATAAAACGGTGTAACTCAAATACACCATATCCAATAAGATATAGCCCAAGTAATAACGTAATCGTTATATTACCTAATGCTGGATAAATAAAAATCAAAATAGAAAAACCAATACCAAAAATACTTGCCCCAATCATTTGTTTCCATGGAGCATCTTCTTGATTTTTAATTTCAAGTGCCATAGCAAGTTGAACTGTGCTATTAAACAAAATCCAAAAAGCTAAAATAATAGGTAATGTTGCAATAGAAATTCCAATATTTGTTAAAAATAACAACCCAACAAGAACATCTAAAATGCCAAGGGCCAAAATAGCATAGGAATCCCCATCTTTAAATGCCAAAATATAACCACATCCTAAAATTATAAACAAAATACCAACAAACAAAACAGATGCAATTAACGCACTTAATGGATTAAATAAAACATAAATACCGCATAAAATAAGAAGTATACTAACAAGTAAAAGCCAGATGTTTCTAGAACATATTTTTTGTAACATTTCGCCTCCTAAAAATAAAAAAATACCATATTCAAATTAATGTCTTTTTTTTATTTTTCAAGAGGAATAGATTTTTAAATATTATTATATGTCAATGAGTTATAACGATATTGAACGATTATTTTTGATTTGTTTTTTATTAAGATGACGATTTTTAAATCTTTTTAATTTTAAGATAGCCATTTCACGATCTTGTTCAGATGAAAATTTATTTGTTCTAATATTTTTTAAAATTTTTAAAATAACATCTGTATGTGATTTTTTATCTTGTTCCAAAATATCAATATAGGCAAAACCTGCACTTGAATACCCCTTATAAGTCGCCATTTTAAGAGCATTTTTTATTGGTGACTTAAGAGATACATCTGCTTCATAATAATCCTGCAACGCTTGATGGAATAAGGCATTTTGAAAAGAAGGTGTCCCATTGTTTTTATCATTTAACGAATCAAAAAGCTCTGTTGAAAAAGGCAACTCATTTAAATTTGGCAAATGTAAAATAAAAGGAATAACACTATTTGCTTTTTCAATCGTACGATATTTTTGCATTAATGGAATAATATTTTCAAGATAGGTTAATTCTTGAATTTTATCATAACCACGATTGTCTGAATAAGGTGTTGTATAATCAAAAAAACGGTCAAACTTTATCCCTGTTATAATCATTGCTTTTAAAACAGTTAAACCAATAAGTGCATGACTTCTTGTTGATTCCCTTATTAAATTTTCGATGAGTTTTTTTTGCTCCAACAATGCTGTTGCTATGATTTTTTTATCATTCGAAGCTTCAATTTTTTTATGTAATGAAAGCAATTTTGTAATATTTTTTTTTGCATATAAACCAAGCGATGTGGCAGAAGGCAATCGCTTTTTAGAGATCATTTTATTTGCTATATATTCTATTTCATTCATCTTTTTGAAAAGATAGCACAAAAAAACACCGCATGCAAGGTGAAAATAAAAAAAGAGGTGTCTAAATTGACACCTCTTTTTTTTAGCGTTTATTTTAGAACTTATACTTTAATGAAGCAAGTCCTGTATGGTTTGTATAATCGCCTTTGAATAATCCTTCATATTCTAATGCGACTTCAGTTTTTCTGTTGATATCTAAACCAACACGAGCACCGATTTCAATACCAAATTTATCGAGATTTTCCGTTACCACATCGTAACGAGCACCGTTGACAAGTGTTACAGAATTTTCCATATCTGGTTCGATAAAGTCATATGTCAAAGCAGCTCTGAGTTCTGGATACCAAGCAAGCCCTGGTGCTAATGTATACCCGATGGTATATTGAGCACCTAAAATACCTGTCAAGATTTGTCCATCTGCAGCACCCACTTTTTGACCTGCATCATCAGTATAACCATGTTGTTTGATGTATGTGTATCTTAACCCAACTTCTGGTGAGATAACACCACTTGCCCAGTCACCAACAACGAATGGTCCCATTTTATTACCGAGCATAAATTGAGCACCAAACACATCGACATCATAATCAGCTTTAATGCGATGGTTAAACACTTTCTTTTCTTCTTCATAATTAGAACGTGTATATAATGCTAACCAATTTGCATAGAAACGATCTGGATTGTATTCCCCATAGACAGAGATGGTGTGTGATGTGACATCTGTATCACGTTCAACCGCTGTACCATCAGCTGTTGTATAAGAATAGGCAAGACCCAATCTTGTATCTGGAGAGATATGTCCATCAAAACCAAGGGCAATTCCTTGTGTATCCATATCAAAGCCTTTTTTCGAATCGAACTCTGATTGGCCATACAACCCTTGGACCCAGAGGTGAGATTGTCTACGAGGGAATTTATAGAAACGTTTTCCTCTGTGGATATAACCCGTTCTTTCCATTGAAGAATAGAGTTGTTTTGAAATAACACCAGCCAAACGACGTGTGATTTCTGTTGAATGAGCTTGGATCAGCGGTGAAACATCAGGTGCAACACCACTTAAAGCTCTTTGATACTCCTCAGAATCACAGCCAAGTTGTTGAGCTTTAATATTCAATGTATTTTGAATTTGTTCTGCTTTGTCATGGCCTTCAATTTTGCTGTGTTCGACCCAAGCATTGTGAATACACCCAGCATCTGGACAGATTGTCGTGTCAGGATCATCTGGAGGAGTGACAGGACCAGGCCCTGGATTTACAGGTGTATCATCTGGACGTGATAATTTGTATTTACCATCACCAAGAGCTGTAATCGTGTACATTTTATTATCAGTGATGGTTTTAAAATCACCTGTATGTGTCCCTTCTGATGCAATAATTTCAAAAGTTTTTTCTTGACCTTTTGCTAAATGTTCACCAGCGGCGACAAAAATGGTCAATGTGTTATTCGTATTGTCAAAATCAACAGAATTTGTTGCAACTTTACCAAAACTTGTTCCAGATTTAGCATTAACATGTGTTAATAACTCAGATGCATTTTTAAATGTGATACTATCGGTATAAAGTGTTGATTTACCAATATCAATACGGCTATCATCCAAGTTGATTGTACCATATTTATCTCCATCAACATTTATAACACCTTTTGTTAAATCTGATTTTTGGTGTAATTGAAGATCACTGTTATTGATGTTCAATATACCAACATTTCGAATGGTTTGACCATCTGCGAACAAGCGTTTGTCTGTGTAATTAGAGAATGTGTCTCTATCTGTATCTTCGTTATAACCTGTCCAATAATCTAAATCAATCGTATCACTGGCGTTGTTGATGTTAAAAACACCAGTTCCAGCATTATAAATAGCTGAGCTTGAAATATCCGTAGCATTGTTGGTATTCCCAGAGAACGAGCTGTTATAAGCATTATTTAATGTGAATGTACCTTCGTTATAAATCGCACCACCATACATATTGGCATTATTATTTTCGAACTTATCGCCATTTGAAATATAAGTGGCATTTTTAGCATTATGAATAGCCCCACCAGAACCATTGTCAACTTTAGCATTCCCAGCAATATTGCCACTATATGTTGTACCAGTGGATGTAAATGTCCCTGTATTATAAACAGCACCACCATGATATTCAGCTACGTTACCAGTGAAAGTGGTTGCACCAGATGCTGTATAACTACCAACATTATAAACAGCACCGCCATGTGTTTTAGCAGTATTGCTCTCAAACTTGTCACCATTTGAGGTATAAGTTGCACCAGTAGCATTATAGATGGCACCACCTGAACCAGCGGTTGCCTTATTCTCCGTAAATGTTGCCCCTGCTGAGTTGATGCTTGCATTTTCTGTCAAGTTAACAATCGCACCACCATTGCCCGCTGTATTACCCGTAAATGTGACATTTTTCCCTTCGATAATCAGGTTTTTTGTATTGTTAATGGCACCGCCTTGGGCTGTGGCTGTATTGCTATTAAAGGCGGTTGTTCCCTTGATAGTCGCTGTCCCATCGTTATAAATAGCACCGCCCCCTGTTGTTGCTGTATTTTCTATAAAAATACCATTTTCAACAGTCATTGTCCCTGCAGGGAACGTTTTTGTTTGTTCTCCAGTATTATCAGTATAGGTATAACTTGTTGCCGTTTGTGCAATTGCCCCGCCATTATCAGAGCTGTTCTTTGCAAATGTATCGCCCGTTGAGGTTAATGTTCCAGAGTTTTGAATTGCACCACCGTTTGAACCATTTTCAACACCCGTTGATGTGTTGGAATCATATGTGTTGTTTGTTGAAGCTAATGTTGTATTATCATGAACAAACACAGCTCCACCGATTTTTGAACTATTCTGATAGAATGAGCTACCATCTATTGTCCCTTTACCATGAAGGTCAATTGCACCACCATGTCCGTTTGTTGCCGTGTTAGAAACAAACGTTGACCCATCAATGTCCACAATAGCATTACTTGTATTAATAGCCGCACCAGTATCATTTGTTTTGTTAAAGGCAAAGGTTGAATCCTGAATTTTTGCTGTTGATCTATTATCACCAGTTAAAGAAGTACCCTCTGTTGCTATATAAATAGCTGCACCATTTTCAGAAATATTACCAGCATTTGATGTATCTGAATTATAAAAAGTAGAACCATCGACATTCAAATCAGCATTTTTAACATAGACAGCTGGCGTATCAGGGTTGGAATAAGCTGTACCGCTTAAATAGGAGGATAAATTTTCAATATGCCCTTGGATATTAGAGGTTGTAATATCCTTATAATCAGTTATATTCTGTGAAAAACTACCAACATTGTTAATTGTTAAAGAACCTTTGCCCGTTTTGCCTGACACAGTATCATAAACCGCAAGTGTCCCACGGATAACTTGGTTTGAATCATCTCCATTAACAGTCAATTTATCTGGGCTTGCAATATTCCAAATCATATTTTTATCAAGATTTTGTGTCTCAGGAAACCAAATCGTTTCAACAACTGGATTGGTACTTGTCCCAGCAGGGATGGTATATGTATAAGTACCATCAGTTCCCGCAAAATCATTCGTACGGATTTGATTAATTATATTCTTTAACCCATCTGAATCCGTAGCATGTGCCATCGGTGCCAATGCCAAAGTACAAATAACCGTTGACGCCAACAAAATGGATGTTAATTTTGTGTTTTTCATGTTTCCTCCAGTGCCAAATGGCAACCCTTACAATTAAACCTATTTGCATTGTAGCATAAATTTATAAAAAAATCCATAAAAAAATAAAATGTACTTTTTTGTAAACATGTTACAATAAAAAGTATCGATTTAAACCCAACCGATATTTTATTGAAGCAATTATAACACAAAATTTTAAAAAAGTCTATAAAAAACTGTTTATTAATTACATTTTTCTACAAACAAATGAAATTATTGACAAAACAATACAAAAAACAACCCTCTTAAATTCTTTTTTTAACAATTTAAAACGAACGGATATTTTGCCGAGGTTCTTCCCAACTTTGAATAAAATGAGTTAAAGATTTATCCTCTTTTGCTGGCAATGTTACGCTTAATTTAACCAAAAGATCCCCCTTATCTTTAACACCTTTTCCTTTAATACGCATAAAAGAAGCCGTATTTGGATAAGGCGGAATTTTAAGCATCACAGCCCCATAAGGCGTCGGCGTTGTGATTTTTGCACCAAGAATCGCCTCTTTAAGTGAAATCGGCAACGTTAAAAGGACGTTATCCCCCTCTCTTGAAAAGAGGCTTGATTTTTGAACTTTAATTTTAATCAAGGCATCGCCATTTTTTTTACCCATCCCGATTTCACCCTGCCCTTTTAAGCGTAAAATAGCATCATCTGTTACACCCGCAGGAACTTTTATCTTTAATTTTTTACCATTAGCAAGCGAAACGGTTGTTTCACCCCCTGTAATAGCAAGATCAAACGGAACGCTTAAATTATAGGTGACGTCCTGCCCTGCTTGCTGTTGCGTATAGCTTTCACGAGAATTTTTAAAAGCAGAGCCAAATCCACCAAACAAATCGGAAAAATCAAATCCACCTCGACCACCACCAAACATAGAGGCTAAATCTTCAGGGTTAATATGGTGCGTCCTGCCATTAAAACCACCACCAAACCCATGAAACCCACCACCATCATATGCCCCATGACCAAAAGGTGTTGGATTGCCATTTTCATCAATTTCGCCATTATCATATCTTTTTCTTTTTTCAGGATCAGACAACAACTCATAAGCAGCTGTAATGGTTTTAAATTTTTCAGCAGCACTTTTATCAGGATTCACATCAGGGTGATAAGCTCTTGCCAATTTATGATATGCTTTTTTTATCTCGTTTGCAGATGCTGATTTTGAAATTCCAAGTAAATCGTATGGATTGCTCATAAAGATACCTCATTATAAATTTTGATTATTATTTTATATATAATGTTAAAAATAAAAAAAATCTATGGAAAAAACAAAAAAAATATTATATCCTAAGCATAATGAGAAAGAAAAAAAGACTAAATAGATTAATGCGTCTTGCGTCAGTGGCATCAATTGCAACCGCCATTATGTTGGTGATTGTTAAATTTGTGGCGTATTTTTTCACAGGTTCTGTTTCCATTTTATCAAGCTTATTTGATTCGGTACAAGATTTTATGACATCAGCAGTAAATTATGAGGCGGTGCGTCATTCGGTTGCACCAGCTGACAAAGAACATCGATTCGGTCATGGAAAAGCACAAGCGATTGGTAGCTTGATACAAGGTGTTATTATCTTTGCCGCTGCAACTTTTTTGTTAAAAGAATCGGCGTTTCGTTTTTTTCACATTGAACCGATTAAAGAGATTGGGCTAGGAACTATTGTCACCCTATTTGCAATTGTTGTAACTATTATTTTAGTACAATTTCAATCATATGTAATCAAGCAAACAAATTCCTTATCGCTTAAAACAGACCGGGCCCATTATACAGGTGATATCCTCATGAATGGGGGTGTTATTGTATCTATGTTAGCCTCTTATTATCTGAATTTATATGTAATAGATGCGTTATTTGGCGTAGGTGTTTCTTTATATCTGTTCATCACCGTTTATAGCGTTGCAAAGGAAGCGATTGCTATGCTGATGGATACCGAAATGCCAAACGATGTAAGAGATAAAATAAAACAGATTATCGTAACATATGATGATATTTATGAGGTTGTTGATTTAAAAACCAGATTATCGGGTAGCTGTATGTTTATTCAATTTTGTGTTCGAATGAATCCCGAATTGACACTTAAAAAAGCACATGATATTACAGAATTTATTGAAGATGATATTAAAAAAGAATATCCCGATTCACAAATTATTATTCATCTAGAACCATCGTTTAAAAAAGGTTTATCATGATAATATATAATCAAAAAGATATTATTGAAGCATTATTAAATCCAAAATTGTATCCGCCCAAATGGCATGTAAAAGAAGTGACAATTCGGCAGTCCCATATCGCTATTTTGTTTTTAGCGGGGGATTATGTTTTTAAATTAAAACGAGCAGTCTTAATGCCTGACATTGATTTTTCAACCCCAGCGAAAAGACGGCTCGCTTGTGTGCAAGAGATGAAACGCAGTACCGTTTATGCTCCAAATTTGGTATTGGGGGTCCGTTCGGTTAGAAAACTTGCCAATGGTCGCATCTGTATTGGAGGACAAGCTGGGGAGGAGGTTGACACCCTTTTAGTCATGCGTCGCATCCCTGATGAAAATATTTTAGCAAACATCCTGCAAAGCAATGACTTTTCTCGTTTTGAGGTAATGGATTTAGCCGAACAATTGGCTGAGTTGCACTCAAAAGCAAAGCCATTTCGCACCAAATGGGGCGTCCCCGTTATTCAAAAAATTATTTTAGAAACAGAGCGTGTCCTGTCTTGTTTTTGCCCAAGTTTGTTTGAAAAGGAAAAGCTAGACACCCTTATGCAAGGTATGCTCAAAAGTTTGGGTGAAAATTCGAGATTATTGGCATTACGATCCAAAAGTGGACATGTAAAAAAATGTCATGGTGATTTATTGCTCAGCAACATTGCAAAAGATGGTGATAAATACCTCTTTTTTAGCCCTATTGAATATGATGATCGGGCGGAATGTATTGATACGCTTTATGATTTGGCATATTTATTGATGGATTTTGAAATGCGAGGGATGCGAAAACTCTCAAACATTTTATTTAACCATTATTTAGCATATATGAATGATGTCGGAGGATATCCATTATTACATTTATATCAATCAATGCGTGCGGCAGAACGAGCAGCTGTCTGTGCAAAGCGTTCTGTCATGTTGCATGGGCAAGAGAAAAAGGAAGCCGTATCACGAGCTCAGACATATTTTAAAATGGCGTGTCATTTTATGACTTCATATCCACCAGTTTTAATTGCTTGTGGTGGATTATCTGGGAGCGGGAAGTCACGAGTCGCACGTGAAATTGGTGGCTTTTTAAATCCAGCTCCTGGAGCTGTTATTTTAAGAGATGATATTGTTAAAAAGCAAATTAACGGCTGTCCAATCGATCAACATTTTGATAAAGCCTTTGACACACCTGTGGTTGAAAAGGTGGTCTATGATGTTTTGCGACAAGAGGCAAAAATCGCCCTTTCAACTGGATGTGCCGTTATTGTAGATGCTTTATTTTATGATGAAAATGAACGAAAAGCCATTGAAGCACTCGCAAAAGAGCTAAAAGTAGCCTTTGTCGCCCTTTGGATGGATGCTCCATTTGATGTGCGTTTAAAACGTGTTGAAAGTCGAAAACGAAACCCCTCAGATGTTAGAACGCAAAGTGATTTAGAAAAACAGCTAACATTGGAAACGGGTACTGTGACATGGCATAAGATTACAACAGATAAAACAAGAGAGGAAACATTGGAAACAGCCCTGTCCGTTTTGAACAAACATTGTCCTTTACCAATTTTAAAAGATACATAAAATCAATAAGTTAAAACATTAAACAAACTTTTATTAAAAAAAACAAAAAAAATACTTGATTTTAATTTTTTTTTGATGTATAAATATGTTCATTAAAGATGCACCCGTAGCTCAATTGGATAGAGCATCTGACTACGGATCAGAAGGTTGTAAGTTCGAATCCTGCCGGGTGCGCCATCTAACCCTCACGCAAGTGGGGTTTTTTTATGCCTTATTCATAAACCGACATCTGTGTTACACCCGTTGGATTTTCAATTCCACCATCTTTTCAACTACGGCTCATCGCCTTGTTTCAAAGCGGCTCATTGCTTTACGCAGTCTGCCGGGTGCGCCATCTAACCCTCACGCAAGTGAGTTGTTTTTACAAAATAAAAAAGGTGTCGAAATCAACACCTTTGAAAGTATTTTATTTTGAAATAAGCCAATTTAATACATTAAGACGTTTAATGCCGTTATAATCTCCATCTGGCAAGTAATCTAATGTCAAAAGATATTTAGGATAATGATCCCTTATACTTTGAAGCGGTTTTAATTCACGTGCTAAAACAGCTTCATCCATAACAGTTTGTGATACTTGATAATAAGATGTACCATCTTGATTGATTGCCACAAAATCCACTTCTGTATCAGCTAGCTTACCAACAAAAACTCTGTATCCTCGCCTGAGCAATTCTAAATAAACGATATTTTCAAGCAAATGCCCCGTATCCGTACCACGTTTACCTAACAAAGCGTATCTGATACCCGTATCAACAGGATAGTATTTATCACCACTTTGTAAATATTTTTTTCCTTTTATATCATAACGGGAAACAGCATACAAAACAAAACTCTCAGTTAATGCTGTAATATATTTTTCCACGGTTTGAGGTGTTATTTTATAGCCTGCTGATGTCATAGTATCACTTATTTTTTTTATTGAAATGATATTTCCCGTTGTATCAAAGATAAATTTTAAAATTCTAAGTACATCAGAGGCATCACTTATTTTATGTCTAGTCAAAACATCCTTAACAACAATAGAATTTAAGATATCAGACAAATAGTTCCATATCGAAGCATCGTCATCCATTTGCAATATATATGGGAATGATCCATATTCCAAATAACGAGCATATTCTTCCTGTAAATTTGGTTTTTCTTTTGATGAAATAAATTCCTTAAACGATAAAGGCAACATTTTGATTTCAACATAGCGTCCCGATAATAACGTTGCCAATTCTCCAGATAATAAGAAAGCATTAGAACCAGTAATATAGATATCAAATCCTTCTTGAATATATAAACTATCTACCGCTTTTTGAAATTCTGATACATTTTGAATTTCATCCAAAAATATATAATTTTTTTTGCCTTTTTGAGCGTTTTTCATTACATAATCATATAATTTTTTGGGTTCTAGCAAATCACTAAAAGCCATATCCTCAAAATTAATGGATTGAATTTGTTTTTCTGAAACGCCTTCTTTTTTTAGGTGTTCTTGAAATAACCGAAAGAGTGTAGATTTACCACAACGCCGTACTCCAGTTACTACTTTTATTAACTGTTTGTCTTTAAAAGCAATTAGCTTATTTAAGTACTCTGTTCTTTCTATCATAAAAACCTCCTTGTTATTATTTTATAATATAGTATAAATTTTTATAAAAATCAATAAAAATTTTAATTACATCATAAATTTTTATAATTTGATTCAAAAAAAATAGATGTTAGTTTACTGTTTATAATTTATCCTTCGGCAGTTTGAGATTTTTTTACTCCATGATTTTGAATTGGTAAAACAAGATGTTTTGCCATTTGTAGCTGATAAATCAAAGTTAGAATTATTTAGAAATACTTAGCAATAAATCTATAAAAAAATAAAAAAGGCCATCTTTTTGAAATCGCATAACGTTTCATAAAAGACCTCCTTTACTCACAAATCCAAACGGCTTTCAAATAAAATTTTACATTTTTTCAAATGAGGTTAGGCAAAACACACTATTTTTCCGACAATATATTAGCAAGTCCTATTAAAAAATTTTTACTTGCTATTTACACAAAAGTATGATAAATATGCCATTCCATAAGAAAAATAAGGAGCATTTTCGTGAAAAAAATATATTCATTTTTAAAATTATGTGTTGTTTTGTTGGGTTTAGTCGCTGGATGTTTTAGCATTAATGCTTGTCAGAAAAAAGAAACCTTTAAACAAAACACGGTTTACCTTTTTTGGCAAGATGGATGCATCCATTGTCATGAGGCATTGGCACATATTCAACAAAAACATCCAAATATGAATATTGAAATGCTGAATATTGCACAGGCAGAGGCACGACAAAAGCTTATCCAAGCGGTGAAAGAGTTTAATTTGTCCAATCAAATTGGAACACCCCTTTTTGTGATGGATAAAGAGGTTTTAATCGGTTGGTCCAGTGCTACACGACAAAAGTTTGACGCAAAAGCTCCTTTATTTCAAAAAAAATAGGGGAAACCCCTTGAATTTTATTATTTAAAATATCACATAACAGATAGCCATTTATTTGAGCTAGATGTTTTTTTGTAAAAAAGTGCTTGACAGTATCCCATTGTTCATGTAACAATAATATTTAGGAGGGGAAAATTCTCTTTCTAAGATGTGGGGGACAAGCTAGAAGGTAAAGCTCCTGTATCTTTAGGGTTCCACTCCGTGAGTGGGATAAAGTTTAATTATTATAAGGAGACTATACTATGAAAAAACAAGAATCAGGTCGTTCAATGGTTGAAATGCTCGGCGTTTTGGCTATTATCGGTGTTTTATCAATCGGCGGTATCGCTGGTTATATGTTGTCAATGAACCGTTTCCGTGCAAACGATTTAATTGATAAAGCTTCAAAATTTGCAACATTGGCTTATTCAACAAAACAATCAATGGAAGCACAAGGGAATACATTTGACCCTGCTAACTTCACATGGGAAAAAGCAAAAATTGGCACTCTTGGCACCAATGAAGCTATCGCTCTTGCAAGTTCAAGTACATTTACAGATAAAAAGAATACTGAAGGAAAAGTTATTGGTGCTGATGTATCAGTAACAATTACTTTCCCATCAGAAGCTGTTTGTGATACTGCTGTTTCCATTACAGGTACAACATCGACATGTACATCTGCTGGTGAAGGTAAAGGATACAGCCTTACACTCGCATTCACACAAAGCTAATTTGTTGATTGTGCAAAAGAAAAAGGATAGCGTTTGCTATCCTTTTTTTATATCTCCAATAAAAAAATAAAACATCAATAAAAAATGCCCTCCAAACAGATGTGCTCTCTATTCAATGATGGATTTGATGTATTCCAGTGAGATAGGTGCTTTTATAGCAATTACATCATTTGTGTTCAGCGAACCTGCAACAAAATTTTGTCCATCAAATGAAAAATAAAGCACCCCTTCTTTATATGGGACAACTTGATAATTAACCTCTTTTGATAGAATAAAAGGCTTTTTAACAATAAAAAGATAATCCAAGCTCTTAAAATCAACTTCTCCAAGTTCATTTTTAGTGAAATATTTTTTCCGATCAAATGGCAAAAAATGTTTGTTAAAGCTTTTTTCACTCGCCACATTATGATTATCACTCAAAAAAACAATAGCGATGTCCGCTTTTTCTTTCATCCGAATCCAATCATTTGGAACAACATCTTTTGTATCTTCATAAGCTTGTTTATTTGTTAACCAAACACGTGGAGCAATCACCATTTTATTGGGATTTTCATTTAACCAAGCTCCCCACCATGAAAATGTCGAATTTGCAATAATATGGTGTTTACACAAGCTCATCAGACGCATATCGTTTGCAGCTACACCCCTCCGATTATTTTCGACAACTCTATGCTCATATTGAACTTTTAGATTATTTTTAACCCATTCAGTATCATCTGAAAAAATATAAAAATATGGGTTTTTGACTTTTGATGCCATATAATCCATTGCTAACAAATAATAATGATTTGATAATAAATCATTCTTTGCATGCTTAAAATAATCACCGCGACGGATATGTACGGAAATAGCGTTTTTATCTTTAATCTCATCGGCTAGTTTTTTGTTTTTACCTTCAAGAGGGACTTTAAATTTAAACCTTTTTAAAATATCCGCTCGATATTCTTTGAAAAAAAGTTCATTTTGAAAATAACCATCCAAAAATTGATAACGTGGATTATTAATTTCTTTTGCAAAATTATTTTTCATATTTCGTTCACTGTATGATGTATTTGTTGGATGTAATAGATTTTTTATTTTTTCTTCTGGCAAAGAAAACGTTTCAATAAAACGCTCATATCTCCCTGTAATTTTTAATTTTTTATTATGTTTTTGTGTATAAACATAAGCCGCAGCATATTGAAACATATTATTGCCCAAGCCACCTCTGATATTTATAACACAGTCATCTTCTTTTATTATTGATATATTGTTTCTATTAACAAACTGTTCTATACCAAAAAAGTTCAAATAAATTGAAAAAAATGAAGCAAGAGAGATAAGAAATATTTTTAATTTAATTCGCATCAACTTTATTAAACCTTTTTAATATAAAAGCAGATGGGAGGAAAAGCAATAAAAACACAACCAAATTTAACTGCATTGAATTCCCATCTAATGTAAATTTAGACATAATCAAACAAATAGCTGTCAATAACCTACCAACCATTGAATTTACAGAGGCTGAAAGTGCCCTATTTTTTGATGTGCTAATATCATGTATCCGTGCAATCGCACTAATTAACCATGTTACTTGCAATGCAATTGTCAAACAAACAAAAACCAACAATCCTAATGTTAGGATATAATTTGTTGTTGATGCGGCAAACATCATTGCAAAAAAACTCATAACAAAACCAATATATGTTACCCATCCAAGATTTTTTAATGATATATGATTTAAAATATTATGTGCAAAAAACGAACCGCTCGCCCTTGCCATATGATTAAAAAAGAATATAACACCAAATAAAGTAACAGGAACCATCGCCATTTTCATCACTGGTTGCATACTCCACATAAAAATTTGATATGCTGCTGTTAAAAATGCGGAATATCCAATTAAAGTTACAAACTCTGGTTTTGAACAGGCGTATTTAATTGATTTAAATAATGAGAGATATTTTTCACCCAATGTATCTTGTTTTTTTTCAAATTGTTCAATGTCAGGAATAAAGAAAAGCAATAATGTTGAAACACTCGCAAAAAGAATTGTTAACAAGATAACTGTATCAGCACCATAAAGTTTAAATAACCATGCCCCACTTAAAGAGGAAATACTTGTCCCCAGTGATATCCAAAAATAAAGTCTACCATAACGTTTCAACATCGCTGTCGTTTTGTTTTGCGTTTTTAAAAGTTCGTAGATATAAGAATCACCCGTTCCAACAAATGATACAATCACAAACGCATACAAAAACTCACCTAAAAAGATTGTCATTTTTGACGGCCAAAAATACAGCAAAACAAATCGTAAAATTAAAACAAGGCCTGAAAATATAAGTATCTTCTTTTTTGAAACTCTGTCAGCAACATATCCCATAGGAACATCAAGCAATAAACAGGTTAAAGAGCTTAACCCTTGCAATAAAAAGAAATCCCCAAGTGTTATCCCATTATCTGTATAAAACAAATAGAGTACTGGCAACAAAAACAAATGACTTTTTAAAAATACAGATATATTTAAAAGACCTAAAATTGATGGTATATTTAACATAAGAACCCCTTTTTTACGGTTAAGAATACATATAAAATTTTATTTTTGCAAGCAATATTCTTGAAATAGAAAGATAAATCATGTAATATTCAAACATGACTTATTTAAAAACAATACCATTTATCAATCATATTAATTTTGATATCTTAAAATTAATTGCCCTTGTTGCCATGACCCTTGACCATATTGGTAATGTTTTATTCCCAGGGGAACATCTTTTTTTACGCTATATTGGCAGAATGGCTTTTCCAATATTTGCTTTTTTAATTGCAACACACCTAACACATAATGAAAATTTTAAAAAATATATTTTAAGGTTGATCCCTTTTGCTATTATCACTTCTTTAATTATTATTCCTTTTGAAATAAGTTATGATAAACCATTTAAATTAAATATCTTATGGACATTTTTAATATCCATTTGTGGTGTTTATTCCTTCAAGTGCATAAAAAAAGAAAATTTACCCCAAATAATTGCATACTTCTTTTATTTTATGACATTTTTATTTATGTATTGTTTGTCTTTAATATCTGATTATTATTTTAATGGCGTGTGTTTTATTTTGGTGCTTTATATCTATTTAAAAACAAAAAAAGTAATTCCATTATTGGGCGTCTTATTCCTTTCTTTTTTATTAAATACAAAAGGATATGCCAACCACCCAACTGAAGTAATCATAATGAGTTGTATTGGATTTTTAACAACACTATTCTTGTTAACCCTTAAATTTAATAAACCACAAAGGCGTTTTTTAAAACCCTGGTGGCTTGTTTATAGCTATTTCCCATTACATCTTGTCATACTCTATATGATACGTACATATATGTAAAGACAACGGGCTAGTTTGCTGTTTTATTTGCCTCATTTGTTACTGTTTGATTTACCTCATTGGTTGTTTTCTTTTTCTTTTTAAGCGTAGAACCAAGAGGTGAACTTTTTTCAGAACCGTGAACCAAAGTATCTTTAATTTTTGAAGAAAATTTAAAAGCATACGCTTCTGATGAAGAAAATAAAAATACAGACAAAACAATTGCTAAAATTAAAATAACAGATTTTTTCATATCTCCCTCCATTATAAAACCCTATTCATTATTATAACATATTATACAAAAAACATCAATTAGAAATAAAATATTTTGTTGCTTAATAAAAAAACACATTAAATTCAAGCATGAACACCCCCATTCACAAAGAGCATATCATTTTAAGTCGAGCTTTAAATTGTTATGCTCTCCCCATTCACATAAAAATGTATTATTTTAAATCAAGCTTTGTTTGGACATGAACCTCCCCCTGCTCACGCAGGTAGTGTTACGTTCGATGCCATAAAAAAAACCCCTTGCGGGGCTTTTTAAAACTTTAAGCATTAACCTTGTTTAGCTTTTAATTTTGGCTTTTTCTTGTTAATGACATAAACACTGCCTTTGCGACGAACAACGATACAATCTTTATCACGCATCTTGGCTGATTTTAATGAACAACGAACTTTCATAACTTAACCCTTTCTTAAAACTTATACACGAGTAGTGGCATTATATATAAATAAAATATGTTTGTCAAGTGATTTTTTAATTGATTTTAAAATATTTTTTGTTGTCTGTTTTTAATAATCGCACACAAAAGAAGTATAAAAACAAACATCAATGGAATTTTATTGCCATAAGTCGCATAAAGTGTTTTATTCCCAGCCCGAGGCAATGGCGAATCTAAAACTCCTTTTTCACCCAAAGGCAATGACGCTATAATCTCTCCATAAGGATTAATCACTGCACTAACACCGTTGTTTGTTGCTCTTACAAGTGGTAGCCCCTCCTCTACTGCCCGCATTTGAGCAATACTTAAATGTTGATATGGACCTGCAGACATACCATACCACGCATCATTTGTCAAATTAAGCAACCATTCTGGGCGTTTTTTCTTACTCACAACTTCTGATGGAAAAATAACCTCATAACAAATTAATGGGGATACGGGCGGTGCCTTTGGAATATACATTGTTTTCACACCATCACCCTTATTAAAATCAGACGGGATAGGAACAATTTTATCAATTTTTAAAACATCTCTAAACGGTATATATTCCCCAAACGGCACCAAATGAGATTTATCATAATACCCTTGAATATTTGCTAAATGGTCAAAAACAAACATTGAATTTGCTATCTGTCTTTTTTTTAAATCAACAATTCTTAATGCTCCAGTTAATAATGTTGCCCCCTGCCTTAAAGCACTCATCAAACGAAGTCGCTCAACCTCATCAATTTCAGGATAAAAAGGCATAGCTGATTCTGGCCAAATAACATGCGTTATATTATCATTTTTTTCACGGGAAAGTTTGATTAATGTTGCATAGTTTTCTTCAGCTCTTAATGCATTCCATTTCAGTGATTGTGGAATATTTGGTTGAACCAATCTTAAATTTACACCCCATACCATTTCTCTTGGTACACTATACAAATGCATCGCACCAGCAACAACACAAAAACACATGCAGAGAGTTAAAATAATGCTATATTTTTTTTGGGGTAATAACGCAAAAGAGGTAAAAAATAATATTGTTAATAATGATAAACCATAAACACCAAACAACGAGGCACCTTGCAAAATGGGTGGAAAAAACGTCCAAATATTACCCATTAAATTCCAAGGGAATCCCGTAAATAACCAACTCCGCACCCACTCAAAAAAAACAAAAAATGCACAAAATGACATCCATTTCGAAAGGGGATTTTTAAAAAAAGCACTACAAAATGCTGGTAACATAAAAAAGATGCCCATAAAAAGACTTAACCCCATTATCGCAAGCGGGATAAATGCACTATACATGCCTCCATCAACTAATAATGCATTTGTTATCCATGATAGCGAGCTTCCACCCAAACCAGCACCAAAAATAAAAGCATAAAATGAAATTTGTTTTTTTGACGTTGTCTGGTTTATAAACACCATCAAAATCGCCAAACCAAACCACAAACATGGAATATAAAAATAAGGAGCAAAAGAAAAACTTGAAATAATACCTAACAAAAGCAACAACAGGCTTTTTTTAAAAAAAGACATTTGATGAACATGAGAAAGTAAATCTTTTTTTAAAAGTGTCATATCGTATTAACCTATTTTTCAATACCTAAATCTTCAGCTTGCATTTTTAATGTGTCTTTTTTAGATGGTATATGTGTCACATTTGTATCTTGATAATTCAATTCTCTTAATACCATTTTGAAAAATTCAATTCGAGAAAGAGCTTCAGATTTAGCCAAGTCATGTGTTGATGGCAGTGCCTTAATCGCAATATCCAATTGACGTTTAATTTTTTCAGGATTTATTTTATCCTCTCGCCCACCCCAAGCCATAACAGGACAAAGATTTCGCCGAACCTCACACACGCCAGAAGAAATTAAAAATTTAATCGGTTCTTCTCCGTTATTATAGACAATCATCCGTCCAGGTCTTAAAGAAAAAAATATAGGTGCTCTATCAGGTAAAATCAAAATATCACCATCTAATGCTGGAAGCAAAACACTATCAGCCTCAACAATATGTGATTCAAATAATGGCGTGATTAATTTGACCCGAATCTTACCATTTGCGGGTGACGGCTCTGGTTTATTTTGTGCATTTGTCTGTGCAACCTCTTGATTAAGCATTTTTAACCTTTCCTTCTGTTGCTTTCATCTCTTTGGCTTTTTGGACAGCCTCGTCAATTGTTCCAACCATAAAGAACGCCTGCTCTGGCAAATCATCATATTTGCCATCTAAAATACCAGCACACCCTTCAATCGTGTCATTTAAATCAACCGTTAATCCTTTACGCCCTGTAAAAACCTCACTCACCGTAAATGGTTGCGTTAAGAAACGTTGTAATTTACGAGCTCTTGCAACAATTTTTTTATCTTCTTCAGAAAGCTCGTCCATACCCAAAATTGCAATAATGTCTTGTAATGATTTATAGACTTGCAAAACACGAACAACTTCTGTTGCAATAGCATAATGACGTTCACCCACGATTTGTGGATCTAATAAACGAGAAGTTGAATCTAATGGATCAACTGCAGGATACAAGCCTTGTTCTGCAATTTGACGAGATAAAACTGTTGTTGCATCAAGGTGTGTAAATGTTGTCGCAGGTGCTGGGTCTGTCAAATCATCAGCTGGCACATAAACTGCTTGAATGGAAGTAATTGACCCTTTTCGTGTCGAGGTAATTCTTTCTTGCAAAGCCCCCATATCTGTTGCTAAAGTTGGTTGGTACCCCACAGCTGATGGCATACGCCCCAATAATGATGAAACCTCAGATCCCGCCTGTGTAAAACGGAAAATATTATCGATAAATAACAACACGTCTTGAGCCATATTATCTCTAAAATATTCAGCAACCGTTAACCCTGTTAATGCCACCCGAGCACGAGCCCCCGGCGATTCGTTCATCTGTCCAAAAACAAGGGCTGCTTTTGATTGATCACCATTTAAATCAATAACACCCGATTCGACCATTTCGTGGTATAAGTCATTCCCTTCACGAGAACGTTCTCCTACACCAGTAAAAACAGAAAAACCACCATGCATTTTTGCAATATTATTAATTAATTCCATAATAATAACGGTTTTACCAACACCTGCACCACCAAAAAGACCAATTTTTCCACCTTTTGGATATGGACATAATAAGTCAATTACTTTAATTCCAGTTTCTAAAATCTCTTTGTTTGGTGCTTGATCCATAAAGGTTGGTGGTGCTTTATGAATACCCTCCTTTACTTCACAGGCGATTGGCCCCCTTTCGTCTAATGGGTCACCTGTTACATTCATAATTCGACCCAATGTACCAAGCCCAACAGGAACAGATATCGGTTTACCTGTATTATAAACAATTGAACCACGAACAAGTCCATCTGTATCAGACATAGACAAACAGCGTGCCACATTATTGGCAAGTAATTGTTCGACCTCTAAAACTAAATCTTTTTCACCATTTTTTACAATAACGGCATCATAAATTTTTGGCAAATCCTTTTCACTAAAAGCAACGTCTACAACAGACCCTGTGATACGGATAATTTTCCCTTCTGATTCATATTGTTGATTCATATTTTCTGTCATTATCATTTTCCTTTATTCTTGCTCTTGAGCCATAGCACCTGAAACAACTTCGGCTATATCAGTTGTAATTTTTGATTGTCTTGTCCTTCTATATATTTTTTGCATATCATGTAGCATATCGCTCGCATTTCTGGTTGCATTATCCATTGCCATTAATCGTGCAGCATTGTCGGCCACTTCTGTTTCAAGCAAAACACGATTTAAATATGCTGTCATATATTGTGGCAAAATACGTTCTAAAATCCCCAAATCCCCACCTTCATAATCATACATTTCAGGAGCTCTTGTTGCAGGTCTTAAAAGCGTTGATTCCAATGCTCCTAAAGGAGAAAACAAATCCCCCTTTCCAAATGCTTTTAAAAATGAAGTTTGTTTTAAAGCGATTTTTTTCTGCCCTAAAACGTCACGCGAAATATAATCTAAATCATTTGTATCAATTAAAAACTGCCATGGGTTTTCTGAAGAAAACATTTTTCCTGGGATAAGCTGTTCAATCGTCGGACGTTGCGAAACAACTGATTTAAATTGGTTATAAATAAACAAACAAACATCAAATTTGTTTTGATAAAATGCTTTTGTTAAATCACTTGAAAGACGTTCAGCATCAAGATAATTCTCACCTGTACTTAACACTTTTCTTTTTACTGTAATCATTCTCATATTGGGATAAAAGCGTTTTAAAATCTCAGCACCTTTAGTCCCAAAGCATAAAAGCCATATGTCTTTTTTTTCTTTTTGAAGATACTTAATCACTTCCTGTGTTTTTTGCACAACTTGAACATTTGATGAACCACTTAATCCATCATCAGAAGTAATTACAACCAAAACATATTTTTCATCCTTACCATTCCCTTTGAGTAATTTTGGTAACGGCAAAAGTGTTGGATCATCAGCCCAAATCAAATCATCTTGACGCTTTGTAGCACTCCGAATAAGACGCCGAATGACCCGATTCATTTCAGCCATATATGGGCTTGTTTTCAAAAAAGCAGTTTGCAATTTCCTCAAACGAGAAATGGCAACAACCTTCATCGATGATGTTACTTGATAAGTCGATTTGATTGTTTTAATTCGATCTGCTATCTTTTTTAATGAACTCATTTTTCAGCATTTCCCATTTCATCTGCTAGTGTTTTTGCGACATTGGCGAGTTTTTCTTTTGTTTCATCCGTTAAATCATTCGTCGCTGTAATACTTTCTAAAATCTCAGGATGTTTTGTTTTAATTCTCTCTTGCAATGTTTGTTCAAACAAAGCAACATCAGCTATATCAACTTCATCTAAATACCCGTTCACACCTGCAAAAATTGAAACAACTTCTTCAGCCATAGAATATGGTTGATATTGTTTTTGTTTCATAATTTCTGTCAAACGAGAACCGCGATTTAATAATGCTTGTGTTGCAGGGTCCAAATCAGAAGCAAACTGTGAAAAGTTCATCACTTCGCGATATTGAGCCAAATCCAATTTTAAGGAACCTGCAACCTTTTTCATTGCCTTACTTTGTGCAGCAGACCCTACACGACTTACAGATAAACCAACATTAATAGCTGGACGAACCCCTTGTAAAAAGAGATTTGTTTCCAAGAAAATCTGTCCATCTGTAATTGAAATTACGTTTGTTGGAATATAGGCAGAAACGTCCCCTTCTTGTGTTTCAATTACAGGTAAAGCCGTCAAGGATCCACCACCATTTTCTTGACTGAGCTGTGCTGCCCTTTCAAGCAATCTTGAATGCAAATAAAAAACATCGCCAGGATACGCTTCACGCCCAGTTGGACGCTTTAATAATAAAGACATTTCACGATAAGCCACCGCATGCTTTGACAAATCATCATAAAACACAATAGCGTTCATCCCATTATCTCTAAAATATTCACCAATTGTACATCCTGCATATGGTGCTAAATATTGCATCGCGGCACTATCAGATGCTGTTGCAGAAACAATAACCGTATAATCCATGGCACCTTTTTCTTCCAATATCCGCATAATATCACGAACAGTGGATTGCTTTTGCCCAATAGCCACATAAACACAGAACAATTTGTCTTTATCTGGCAAAACAGCATTTTTTTCTTTCTGACTTAAAATCGTATCCAAAATAATCGCTGTTTTACCTGTTTGTCTATCCCCAATAATAAGTTCACGCTGACCACGTCCAATTGGAACTAAAGCATCAATCCCTTTAATCCCTGTTTGAATTGGACGGTTTACAGAACTTCTTGCGATAATCCCAGGGGCTGGTGCCATTACTGGATGTTGAGGTAAATCCTTTAGCGAACTTTTACCATCAATCACATCACCCAATGGATTTAATACACGGCCAAGCAACTCCATCCCCACAGGAACAGTATTCATTTGTTTTGTCCTTGTTACAATTGCACCTTCTTTAATGTTTTGTGCATCATTAAAAATAACAATATCTACAACATCAGGGTTTAAATTAAGTGCCATCCCATGTTGTCCAGTTTCAAAGACAACACGTTCACCAGCCGCAATTGTTTTTAACCCTTCAACTCGAGCAACACCATCTGAAACAGAAAGGACTTTACCAACCTCTTTTATCTCCACTTTATTTTCGAACTGCTCAGCTGTTTGTGAAAATAAAGAGGTAATTTTATTTACATCCACAGCTTGGGAAACCCTATTTTCAATTTCTTTTTGAAACTGTGCCAACTGCCCTTTCACAGAAGAATCTATCAACATTGAATCAACATTCAGCATTAACCCACCTAAAAGTGTTGGGTTAACCTTAACTTGCAACATAAAATTATCTGTCTTTAAAATAACAGATAACTTTTTACGCAATGTATCTAATTGCTTTTCGGATAAAGAAACTGCAGATTCAACCTCTATATATTTTGGTGATGAAGCAGTGCTCATATTTTCTGTTTCATTTTTTTCTACCATTGCAAAATAATCCTTTTTAATTTATTGCTAAAAAATAATAGTTTTTTGTAACACAAAAAGGTTTAATATGCAAGTAATAAGAGATTTTTTTATAAAAAGCTTTTAAAAAATTAAAAATGTAAAGTAATACCAAATTTAAAACTGTTATAATATTTTGACTTATTATAAAATTGATAATTTACAAAAACGTCATTATTTTCAAAAATTTTA
>CALARE010000092.1 GCA_937888725.1 uncultured Alphaproteobacteria bacterium
CAAGCACCGCTTTTTGCTGTGCTATATCAAGATTAGAATTAATATAAAAAATATGTTGCATCTTTTTTCCTATACACATTTTGTAAAAAAAAGGGTCGTTTAATTTTCCCACTTTTTTGGCTTGTACTTTTTTTAGTGGGCGAAATAGGTAATCCTATGAAATTTTTTATATTTTTGAAAAATAAGCTTGAAATATCTATGTATGTGTGATATAGGAAAATTAAACGACCCTTTTTTTTACACGCTTTTTATTTCGAATAATTGCTTGATTTTAAATAAAAAAAAGAGGCTTTTTGTAAAGCCTCTTTTTTCTCTTGGAGTTAATTAATTTTAATGTTTGTAAATACTTCCAAAAACACTGGGTGTTTGAGGTTGTGAAAGTGCTATTTCAACATCACTTTGGGAAGTATGCCGTGGTTGATTGCCAAGTGGCAATAAAAGAGGTTTCTTTTGGCTACGTTGAGATGTTTCCTTTGTTGTTGGTAATCCCAATGCTTGACGTAACGCATTTTCAACCTTAACAGGGCTTATATTTGCCTCCTCCTGTGGTGTTGTTGTGTAACTTGCTACATTTTTAACAGCACTATAATATGTTGGATATTCAATAATCACCGTTTTAACCATCTGGCGTGTTACGCTTCCATCACTATGATAAATAACATCTAGGTTTGAGAAACGTTCTTCACGACGCAGTTCTTGATTTTGAGGCATTCTATCATTTTGTACCACTTGTATTGGTTTAAGTGGTGAGTGCATATATTGTTGTGGTGTATTATAACCTGTTTGTGGTCGTATGCCTTTGCTTTGAATAGGTTGATAAATTGTACCCGCGTTACGTTGTGCGAAGGAGCGTTGTTGATATTTTCTTAAATCTTCTTTTAAAAGTTCTAATTCTCTGACAAGTTCTTTTTGTAAAGCGAGAGTTTGTCTTGATAATTCTTGTTCTCTTGCAATGATACGACGTTGATTTTCTATGACATCTTGAGATGCTTTTAATTCAGCTGTCAAAGCATTGCGTTGATCTTCAAGTGCTTTTTTTAATAAATTACGTTCTTCTTCCAACAATTTAATGGCGGCATTTTGACGTACAATAATTTTACCAGCATCTGTTTTTGTTTTTTCTAAATCAATACGCAGTTGTGTTAACTCAATTTGTAATGCTTCATTTTTCTTACGTTCATTTGCCAAATCTTCTTGTACTTTGTTTGAAATAACTTGTTCAAATGCAGTGTCTAAAGATTCTTTTGCCTCCTCTAATTGCGAATCGATTTTTGTGTTATCGACTTGTGGATTAGATTCTATTTTCTCTGTTTCAAGAACGGGGATTGCATCGTTTGATGCTGTTGCTTTTTCATTCACATCCTTTGATGCTGCCTCTTTATCAGCTTCTGCTTGTGCAACTTGCAATTGTGTAAGTGTAGCATCTATAGCAACATCGTTTTTTTGATTTGTTGCATTTTCAATGAAATTAGATTCTGGTTCTTTTTTTGCAGGATAAACAATGCTTTTATCCGTATTATTTTCTTTCATATTTTCATTTTTAGAGGTTTTATGACTGTCTTTATCAGCCTTTTTTGCAGCCTCATCTGCCCAAGGTAGAATCTTGATAATAGAAATCTCACTTGGTGCTAAAAACCGCATTTGAGGTCCCCATTGCCCACATCCGCGTGTTACATAAAGCATTGTATTTGATTCTTCATAAAGTCCAGCTAAATAACCATTTTGTATTTTTGATAATATATGAAATGGGAAAATTTGACCGCCATGGGTGTGTGCTGCAATGACAAGGTCAATGACGCCTTCTTTTAATGATTTTACAATAGTTGGTCGATGCGAAACAAGGATTTTGAAATTGCTGATATCAGCGGCTTTGAAAGCTTTTTCCAAATCGATAGTTTCATTAATTTGTTTTGCAGTATTGATATCAGGAATACCTGCTAAATAAACATTGTGATCCAACACAAGTCCATCATTGAACAAATAGGTAATGCCAGCATTTGTTAAAGCATCACGTGCAGCATCATTCCCCTTTACAATTTCATGATTACCTGCTGTCGCATAAATACCAAGCGGTGCTTTTAAATTTTTAAGTTCATCAAGATGTGGTTGAATGTAAACGATGCTATCGTCAATTGTATCTCCTGGGAAAAGGATGACATCAGGTGCAATTTTGTTTGTGATTTCAACCATTTTTGCAACTTTATTCTTACTTAACGTTCTGTTGATATGCATATCGCTTAACACCGCTATGGTGATTGGTTTTTGAATTTTATCAGAAATTAAGACAGTTTCTTTTACATCTGGTGTTTTAAGACCAGCATAAAGGCTATAAATACAGATAGAAAGGGACAAAATAAATAAGACACGATTCGTTTTGGTTAAAAAATCAGGTTTGTGCCATTTAAAACGAGGTGTTTCAACCTTTTTAAGTTTTTCTTTAATGCATAAAACAGCCCAAATAATATCTCTTATGAATATGAGGCAAAAGAAAAGTGCCATGACAATAAAACAAAAGTAGGCACTTGTATAAAAGAAACTATAAAATCCACCCGATAAATCCCCTTTGTTTTTTAAAAATAATGGGAGAAGGAAGATTGCAATAAACAATAAGGAAATTAAAATTTTGTGCTTACGCGGGCGTGAACTTTGTCCAATAACACGATAACTTGTGTAAAACGCACAAAAAAGACAAATACTTAAAATTATAGAACCCATTTTGTCACTCCTTTATTAAAAAAGTTTTTATGAAGTTACTATACACGAAAAAAAATAAAAAATAAAGTAATTTTTTTATAATTTAAAAGAAAAAATAGACATATATTTAAAATACAATAAAATGTGTTTAATTTATATAGAATTTATTATAATAAGTGATGTGTCGAGTTTAAAAATTTTCTTCTTCGATTTCGTCTTTTTTGGGTTCTTTAATTCGTCCAATTTGAGCTTTTGGAAAGACGCTTAAAACACTTTTAAGAGGTTCTGTCCTTTTTAAATCTTCAATGACAAGACCAGTTTTAGCCTCTTTGTCTTCTTTTAGCGTGTTTGATTTGGCATCTTGTTGAATACTAATTTCCCATTGAATGCCAGTTTGTACAGTTAAAAATTTAGCCAACTCAGCACTAAAACCACGCGGCGAATCAGCTGTAAATGAACAAACAAGTCTCCCTTTTTCAATTTGAATAGGGCGAATATATGTTTCAATATTAAAAGCAAGAAGACGTTCTTTTGCCTCTTTTGCAAGGTTTGAAATATCTTTAAGTGTTTTGATTTTGTCAGGGTCAAATAATGTTTTTGAAGTGGTTGGCACTTTTTGTGGTTGTATAACGTTTTGAATGGGTGCAACCTGAGGTGTCTGAATTGATTGTTTTTCAGACGGAAATACGGGTGTGTTATTGCCCGCTAAAGTGTTTTTTTTTATGTCAGATATAATGGTGTTTAGTGAGGGTAGTTCACTTAAAAAAGCAAGTCGAATTAACAGCATCTCCAATGCAATGAGTGGATTGTCGGCTAATTTAACTTCATTAATTCCTTTTAATAAAATTTGCCATGTGCTTGTTAGTGTTGCCATTGAGAGTGTGTTAGCCAGCTCTTTCCCTTTTGTTCGTTCAGCTTCAGGTATTGTGTTATCATTGGCTAATTCAGGGATGATTTTAATCCTTGTCAACCAATGTGTCAGAGAGAGCAAATCTTGAGCCGTCATCATCGGATCGCTACCTGCTGAATATTGAATTTGTAAATAATCAAGTGCTGTTTTTATGTCACCTTTCATTAATGCAGTATAAAGGTCAAACAAACTAGTGCGATCAGTAACACCCAGCATTTGACGGATATCGTCTGTTTTTAGATTATAATTAAATTGGGTCATTGCTTGATCCAATAATGATAAGGAGTCACGGCATGAACCATCACCAGCTCTTGCGATTAAACGTAAAGCATCTTCTTGAGCTTCAATCCCTTCTTTTTGTGCAATAGACATTAGGTGTTTTGTTAGCAAATCCTCATCTAATCTTTTTAAATCAAAACGTTGACATCTTGATAAAATCGTAATAGGAACTTTTCGAATCTCAGTCGTAGCGAGAATAAATTTAATCCGTTCTGGTGGTTCTTCAAGCGTTTTTAATAATGCATTGAAGGCTGCTTTTGAAAGCATGTGAACTTCGTCAATAATATAAATCTTAAATCGTGCTGAAACAGGGTTGTATTTAGCACTTTCAATAATTTCACGAATATTATCAACACCTGTATTGCTGGCAGCATCAATTTCAATTACATCAATATGCGAATCCGCGGCAATTTCTTGACAATGTTTACAAACACCACAAGGATTTGGCGTCATTGACCCATTACCATCAGGCCCAATACAATTTAGTCCCTTGGCAATAATACGAGCAGAACTTGTTTTTCCAACACCACGAATCCCCGTGAGCATATAAGCATGCGCCAATCGATTGTGTTCAATAGCATTTGTAATCGTTTGTACGAGTGCATCTTGACCGACTAAATCATTAAAAACTTGCGGTCTATATTTTCTAGCTAAAACGTGTGATGAATTTTTCATACGCAAATCCTTTTAAATTTGCTGGGATAATAGCATATTTATGCCTTTGGGTCAAGTGTCTACAATAAAAAGTTTAAAATTCTTTATTACCCATTGTTGGTTAATGATAAAATTCTTTCAACCATGGCGTAAAAACCGTTTCTTCTTGTTGGTGAAAGGTGATCTTCAAGACCGAGTTTTTTAAAAATTTCCAACAAATTTAAATTTTGAATTTCTGATGCTGTTTTTCCATTAATTAGTGTTAGCAAAATAGCCTCTAGCCCACGAACAATAACAGCATCGCTGGTGGCATTAAAAAAATGTTTGTTATTTTCTGTGTAATGTGAAAACCAAACTGATGACATACAACCATCGACCTTATTTTGAGGGATTTTATCTTCTTCAATAAATGGAGGAAGTTGTTCACCAAGCTCAATAATATAACGATATTTATCTTCCCAATTTTCAAGGTATGAAAAATTTTCAATGAGTTCTTCTGCTGTCATTTTTATATTCTACTGATCTTTTTCGGCATCTTCGGGTGAAAGTTGCTCCATATCACTTTCTAATGCTGCGGCTGGTACTTCTTGTTCTATTTCAATTTGTTGTTGTTCTTGTTGCGAAGGTGTGTCTGTATAAACAGGTTTTTCTTTTTCTTTTGTTAGTCTATGTGCAAAAAATATTAAGATAACAATTAAAATTGCAGCAAGAATTTTTCTAATCATGTTTTTATCCCTTTTGAAAAAAATTAAAGATGGGAAGTTGTTTTCTTTATATTCAGATGAAAAAAAAATAAAATCAAGGTTTTTCTTTTCTTTTTTTTTATTTTATGTTAAAGTGTTTCAAAATGAAGTGGAATTTGATATATTTAGATAGGACGACAAGTACGAATGATGTGGCAAAATCGTTGCCATTTCTTTCGGTTGTGGTTGCGAGGGAACAGACAAAAGGGCGTGGACGATATGCTCGTAATTGGGTGAGTGAACCTGATAATTTGTTTTTTTCTGTTGTTTTAAAGGAATTTGGTGTTAAAACGCATTTATTGTCATTTGTTGTGGCAATTAGCGTGGCTGAAAGTTTAGCGTCATTAGCTGCTAAAATAAAATGGCCAAATGATATATTGATTAATGGCAAAAAAGTGGCTGGTATTTTGCTTGAACTTTTTGATGATAAGGTAATCGTTGGCATTGGTATTAATACAATGCAAATGCCCAAGGGGGATTTTGTATATCCTGTTGGTTGTTTAGATGGGGCTATAACAAATGAAATTCTTTTGAATAATATTTTAAATAATTTATCTAACAATATAAAGATATTTGAAGAAAATGGATTTGAAAAAATTAGAGAGAAATGGTTGGGTTTTGCTTTAGGATTGGGAGAAGAAATAGTTGTAAAACTTCCCAAAAATATATATGAGGGGATATTTGAAGATATGACCAATGATGGGGCAATCCAGTTGAAAATGAAAGATTTATCCTGCAAATATATAACCGCAGGTGATGTATTTTTATTAAATGAAGGAAAAAATAATGAATGAAGATTTAGAAGAAATTATCATCCCAAAAGATAAATTGGTGTTTGTTCCAATTGGTGGTGCAACAGGTGTTGGGATGAATTGTTTTGCCTATGGATATCAAGGTAAATGGCTTGTTGTTGATTTGGGTGTTGGTTTTCCTGGCGATGGATTGCCTGGGGTTGATGTCTTATTGCCTGATGTCTCGTTTTTAGAAACGCATAAAAAAGATATTGTTGGTCTTGTCATTACACACGGACATGAAGACCATATTGGTGCTGTTGGTAGGTTGTGGCGATCATTGCAATGTCCTATTTATTTGTCGGCCTTTGCCAATGAGTTATTGGAAAGTAAAATGGTTGAGGCTGGATTACTCGGTCGGGCGGATATTCATGTGTGTGAATTAGATTCTGAAATTGAGTTGGCGCCATTTGAAATAGAATTTATCTCGATGAGCCACTCAATTCCAGAGGCAAATGCACTTAAAATTAAGACAAAAAAAGGCGTTGTTGTACATACAGGAGATTGGAAATTGTCACCCGATCCTGTTTTGGGGCAAAAAACAAATGAAAAGCGGTTAAAAGCTATTGGAAAGGAAGGTGTTTTAGCACTTGTTTGTGATTCAACAAATGTATTTAGTCCTGAAACAGAGTTAACAGAAAGTGATGTTAAAAAAGAACTTGAAAAATTAATTGCTACATTTGATGGACGGCAAGTAGCGGTGGCTTGTTTTGCATCAAATGTCAGCCGTGTTAAAAGTATTTATCATGCCGCAAAGGTAAATGGGCGTGAAGTGTGCCTTATGGGGCGTAGTTTGTGGCGAATGGATGCAGCGGCTCGAGCTTGTGGTTATTTTGATGATGTGCCAGAATTTTTATCAGAGTCAGAAGCGTTGGAGCGGCCTGTTGGTTCAGTATTATATATTTGTACTGGCTCGCAAGGTGAACCCAGATCAGCATTAAGTAATTTGTCTGCACTAACACCACAAAAAAATTCGGTGTTTTTTGGCCCAGGTGATGTTGTTGTTTTTTCATCAAGAATTATTCCTGGAAATGAAAAGGCTATTGCTTTATTGCAAAAACGGTTTAAAACAAAAGAGGTTCAAATTGTAACAAATAAAGATGCAAATATTCATGTATCTGGTCATTTTTCTGGTAAAGAGCTTCAGCAAATGTACAAGTGGATTAAACCTAAAATTGCGTTGCCAGTTCATGGGGAGGCTAGGGAGCTGAATGAACATGTGAGATTAGCGTTGCAATGGGGGGCAAAATATGCTTATGCATTAGAAGATGGTGATGTTCTTGTCTTGGAGGATAATCCTGAGAAAATTGGGCAAGTTGAAAATGGTATTCTTGCTGTCGATGGTAAGAAAATTTTATCATTGGGTGCAGAAGTTATTCGCAAACGGCGTAAAATGATTGAAGATGGAACAATGGTTGTAACGCTTGTTTTGAATTCAGAAAATGAAGTTCTTGGTCAGCCTAAAATATCATCTTTCGGCTTAATTGAAGATGGGGGTGAGGATGAGATGCGTTTAAAAAATGAAATTGTTGCTGATGTAAAAGCTTTGCAATCAGATATTGTTCGTGATGATTTGGTTGAAAATGCAATTAGAACAGCTGTCCGTCGTTTTTTAAAAGAGTTTTATGGGAAAAAGCCTTTAATTGAGGTGCATTTGGTTCGCGTGTGATAAAAAAAGGGGCTTGCGAAAAAAAATAAAAGGTGTTACTTTAAAAAGACGATATGTTATAAAAAGGAGTATACATGACTGAAAAATATAATGTAATTTGTATCAAATGGGGTGGTTATTATAAGGCTAAGGATGTGAATAACCTTTGTTCAATGATAAAAAGAAACACTCGTTTTGATATTGATTTTTATTGTTTTACAGAAGATGGCTCTGGTTTAAATGAAGATGTTATTGTGAAACCGTTACCTGAATTTCAAAATATTAAAAAGGGTGAGGAAGAATATACAAAAAAATATGCTTATCGTAAAGAAGCTGGTCTATGTGATGATGAACTGGGTGGTCTTGCTGGGCAACGTGTTTTCTTTTTTGATTTAGACTCTTTGATTGTTGGTAATTTAGATGAATTTTTTATGTATCCACAAGATGAAAAGTTTTATATCATCAATGATTGGCATACAAATGGTAACCATGTTGGACAAGCAAGTTGTTATTCTTGGGTTGTTGGAACGCTTGGATTTGTTAAAAAATATTTTGAGGAGCATCCCAAAGAGGTTGTTGACAAATTTTATACCGCTTCACAAGAGTATTTATCATCAAAAGTGATTGAAAAGTGGGGGAGTTTAAATTTTTGGCCAGAAAATTGGTTTAAAAGTTTTCGTTTCCACTGTTTGCCATTTCCTTTGTTTCGATATTTTGTTGCACCTAAAATGCCAAAGGTTGATGGGATGAAAATGATTGCATTTCATGGCAATCCAGGGTTACAAGATGCGATTAATGGTATTTGGTGCTCAAATCCGAATGATCGAAAATATCCAAGAGGGTATAAAAAGCTTTATAAACATGTGTTGCCATCAGAATGGATTTTAGATTATTGGAAATAGTATGCGTACAATTAATCAAATTTTTATCGCTAATTCAGTTTACGCATTTTTTCTTTATTGTATGAAGTTTATTAAAGAGGTTGATAGTACATTGTTTGTATTGGGACCTTCTTGTGCTTTTGCTGAAGTTTCGCATTTTTTGCCAGTTGTTGCACCAGATGATAAAAAAGATTTGGATGCGTATAAAGAACTGATTAAGCGACAGGTTTTTTTCTTATTATCTGGGCGAAAAGTGCCTTGTTATGGCAATGTAGAAACGATATATTCTCAGTTTTTTATTGAGACGTTTGATTTTTATCCGATGACTGATGGGTTGCGTGATACGGTAACATTTCCCATGTATTTGAAAAATAATTTGTTTAAAAAATGTTATACTGTTAGGTATTCAGGTGGTTTGGATTTGGTTCATCCACAGTTGGAATATATGGATATTAAACAGTTGTGGGAAGATTTGACAGTTGATGAGAAAAATAAAATAGCACGCATTTTTCTGTTGGAAAAGACGGCTTTTTTTGATTTGCAAAAAAAGAAAAAGATTCTAATTACACAACCCTTATTTGAAGATGGAATTTGTTCATTAGAAGACAAAATTAAAATTTATAAACAGATTTTATCTAATTATAATTTAAATGAAATTGTTATTAAACCACATCCTCGTGAGTCCACAAATTGGAAAGAAATTTTTCCAGATGTGTCTGTTATGCCTCATCATATTCCATCTGAGGTTATTCCAATGATTGTTCCTGATTTGGATAAAGTGATTACTTTCTTTTCAACGGCAGCTTTTAATATGTTGAAACCTGAACAAATTGATTTTTATGCAAAAGATTTTAAACAGTTGCGTTATTATAAAACGGCCCCATATAAAGACAATGGTGTCCAATATAAACCAATTGCCTCTTTTGATGTAGAGGAAAAGTATAAGGTCTATGCGTTTAATTGGAAAAAAATTCCAGATGAAGATGGGTATTTTTATTCAAAAGATTAGCTTTTGTTTTCTAAACGAGCTAATCCTAGTTGATAAACCATATCTCTGAGTGTGTCATCTTCAATGGAGGCTACTTTTGCTTTTAGTTCATTGACTTGTTGTTCTGTAACGAATTTTTTGGGTGTAACAGGCGGTGGCATTTTAAAAGAAACTTTCCCTTGTGAAATTTTAATTTTCCCAACAGCAGGATAACCAAAGAAAAAGTTAATTCGTTCAATAACTTTATGCTTTTGATGCTCAAATAAAATAGCAAATGCACCACCCGCACTTTTAACATGTAAAGTACCATTTATGCGATTGTCTTTTTCAAATGTTAATTTTTCAGGTCTGATTCCTTTTGCTAAATGTTCACCAACAATATCGTCCCAATATGATAAAACATCAGTTCCAGCAAAGCCACGTTGCCCTAGAATGGGTTGGGTTATATTCTTTATTTCCATTGTTAAGCGTTCAAGACCTTCAAATGTTCTGCGTCTTTCTGCTGGTGGATTTTGTTTTGTATTTTGATTATTCATTTTTACATCTTTTTATCATCTTTATATGTTGACATAAAGTCATTATGAAACTTTTCAAATTGATTTTCTTCAATTGCAGTTCTGATTTGTTGCATTAATCGTTGATAAAAACGAATGTTATGCCATGTTAATAACATGCAACCCAAAATTTCTCCCGCTTTAAAAAGATGATGCATATATCCTCTTGTATAATTGGTGCAACAAGGGCAATCACAAGAAGCATCCAACGGTTGATGCGAATCTCTGTGACAAGCATTATGCATATTTAAAACCCCATGCGAGGTAAATGCTTGACCTGTTCTACCCGATCTTGACGGCATCACACAGTCAAACATGTCTACGCCACGTTTAACAGCCCCAACAATATCGCTTGGGCGACCAACCCCCATTAAATAACGTGGTTTGTCCTCGGGTAAAGCTGGTGCAGCATAATCCAAAACTGAAAACATCATTTCTTGTCCCTCGCCAACGGCAAGTCCACCAATGGCATAGCCGTCAAATCCAATGTCAGTAAGTGCTTTAATTGATTGCATTCTTAAATCTTGGTGCATGCCTCCTTGCATAATCCCAAACAGTCCATAACCATCTCTATCAATAAAAGCCTCTTTTGACCTTTTTGCCCAACGCATGGAACGCTCCATTGATTTTTTAACCGTTTCATAAGGAGAGGGGTATTTAACACATTCATCAAATGCCATTGTAATATTAGAATCTAACAGATGTTGAATTTCCATGGAGCGTTCGGGGGTTAAGACGTGCTTTGCTCCATTAATATGCGATTGAAAAGTAACCCCTTCTTCTGTAATTGATCGTAAAGAAGATAAGCTCATAACTTGAAAACCACCCGAATCGGTTAAAATTGGGCCATTCCAATTCATAAATTTATGTAAACCACCAAAGCTTGCAACGCGTTCTGCTGTTGGTCTAAGCATCAAATGGTATGTATTGCCAAGGATAATTTCAGCCCCCGTTTTTTTAACAGATTCAGGGAGCATAGCTTTGACAGTTCCTGCTGTTCCAACAGGCATAAATGCAGGTGTTTGTACATCACCATGTGCAGTGGATAGCGTTCCTCTCCTAGCATTGTTTTCTTTATTTTTAATTTGAAATTTTAGCATAGACAAAATCTTCTTTCTGTGATAGAGTAGTTATAATTTTTGTATATTCTAACATACTGGAGATAAAAATTCAATGAAAAAAGAAACGAAAAAGGCTGGTATCCTTGCACAAGCTTGGGGGTTTGGGTTGGCTATTTTGTTGGCACTTGCTATTAGAACATTTGCTTATGAGCCGTACAATATTCCTTCTGGATCAATGTTCCCAACTTTGTTGGTTGGTGATCATTTATTTATTAGTAAATATTCGTATGGATATTCTAGACATTCATTCCCTTATTCATTGCCTTTGATTCCAAAGGGACGTATTTTTGAAAAAACGCCAAAGTTGGGTGATGTTGTCGTTTTTCGTGTAACGCCTAAGATTATGCCATCTTTATTAAGTTCTGTTGATTATATTAAGCGTGTGGTTGGATTGCCTGGTGATACTGTTCAGATGAAACAAGGTCGTCTTTATATTAATGGGAAAATGGTTGAAAGAAAATATTTAAATCAAGAACAAGTTGAAATTGAAGGGAATAAGGTTCTCTATACAAAATATGAGGAAACACTCCCGAATGGTGTTAAACATCTTATTTATGAAATTGATGATATGATGAAATCTGATGATACGCCTTTAATTACAGTTCCTGAGGGGTATTTCTTTGCTATGGGAGATAATCGGGATAATTCCTATGATAGTCGTTTTTTTAATCCTGTCCCATTGACACATTTAGAAGGGCGTGCTGAAATGATATTTTATTCCAATAATGGGAAAGGGTATTTTTTCCAATTTTGGAAATGGCCTGTATTTGTGCGGATAGAACGATTATTTCGTAAAATTATTTAGGTGATAAATAATGCAGGAAGTTCAAAACATTTTAAATGAAATACGTTCAAGTAAAAATTTTAAGAAAGCTGTTACACTGGCAATTGGTGGCAAGGTAGCTGCTTATGAGCGTTTGGAATTTTTAGGTGATCGCGTTTTGGGGCTTGTTATCGCTGATTTGCTTTATCAAACTTTTCCTTTTGAAAAAGAGGGGGATTGGGCTATTCGTTTTACATCATTGGTAAAAGAGCATACATTAGCTGAGGTTTCAAAAAAAATAGCCATTGATAAAGAATTGGTTACCAATGAAGACAAGCTAAGACAAAATGAATCGATTTTAGCAGATGTGTGTGAGGCTATATTAGGTGTTATTTATTTGGAAAAGGGGTTGGAAGCGGTTAAAAGGTTTGTTCTTCCTTTATGGTCACCATATTTAAATGAAAAAGTAATGTCTGTGAAAGATTTTAAAACACAATTACAAGAATGGAGCCAAAAAAACAAAGGGGTTATTCCAGAATATCGTGTGTTGTCTAAAACTGGCCCTGAACACGAACCTTGTTTTGAGGTGGAAGTATCTGTTCCTGATGTTGGCAGTGCTGTTGCGAAGGGATCCTCAAAAAAAGAGGCTATGGTATTAGCTGCAAAAGAATTACTTTTAAAATGTCCTATGGGTAAGAAAAAAAAGAGAAAGAGATGATGGAAATAAATAAAATGAAATTTTGTTTTGTGGCTATATTAGGGGCTCCTAATGCAGGAAAATCCACATTAGTTAATCGGTTAATTGGTTCAAAGATAAGTATTGTTTCGCCAAAGGTTCAAACAACAAGGTCTAGAATTAGAGGGATTTTGGTTGAAGATAATACGCAACTCGTTTTGGTTGATACACCTGGTATTTTTACAGCTTCTCAACGATTTGAGCGTGCTATGGTTGCCTCTGCTTGGACAGAATCGGATGAGGCGGATCAACGCTTATTGTTAATTGATGCTCAAAAAGGGATTGATAAAAATACAAGATCTATTATAACGCGATTGCAATCAGAGAAAAAAAAGGTTGTTTTGGTGTTGAATAAAATTGATTTATTACCAAAAGCAAAGTTGCTCCCATTAATTGAGGAGTTAAATGGGATGAAGATTTTTACTGATACATTTATGATATCAGCTAAAACAGGGGAACAAGTGGATGAATTGAAACAATTTTTAATTCAAAAAGCACCCAAGGGTGTTTGGATGTTTCCTGAGGATCAATTAACAGATTTACCAAATCGTTTGTTTGCGGCAGAAGTAACACGAGAAAAACTTTTTTTAATGTTGCAAAAAGAGCTTCCTTACACGTTGTCGGTTGAAACAACTTCTTTTAAAGAAACGAATACATCTATTCGGATTGAGCAAACAATTTATGTTGAACGAGAAGGATTAAAACCAATTATTTTGGGTAAAAATGGGCAAATGATTAAAAAAATTGGTGCCTCGGCAAGACAGGAATTAACACGTCTTTTTGAAAAAGAGGTTCATCTTTTCTTGTTTGTTAAGGTAAAAGAAAATTGGCGACAAGATCCGACACAATATAAGGATTGGGGATTGGATTTTAATGCCTGATTTTTATGCTGAAAATGCACTTGTTTTATCAAGTAGACTATTGGGAGATAAAAAGTTTATTGTTAGTCTTTTTACAAAAGAAAAAGGGCGACATTTGGGCGTGGTTAAAAAAAAATCACCACCCATGACGGCTTCATTTTTAACAGTGCGTTGGCAAGCAAGATTACAAGAACAATTGGGCGTTTTTTATATTGAAGATGAAAAGTCATCTAATCTTGCTTTTTTGGAAGATTCAAAAAGACTTAATGCCTTATCTTCTCTTTGCTATTTATTAGATGTGTTATTGCCTGAAAGGGAAATCTATCAACAGCTTTTTGATGAAACCATGGATTTTTTGTCACATCTTGATGAGAATGATTTTCAACAACGATATATTGTATGGGAAATAGCATTACTTGAAGCTCTTGGTTTTGGGCTTGATTTGACAAAATGTGCTGGTGGCGGTGATTCAAATGATTTGGCATATGTGTCACCAAAAAGCGGTCGGGCAGTTTCACGCCAAATGGGGTTGCCCTATCAAGATAAATTGTTACCATTGCCTCCTTTTTTGGTAAAAAATATTCCAGTTGAAGAAAAAATGATTTTCCAAGGGTTAAATTTAACAGGATACTTTTTATTGCACTATGCAGGGTTGAAGAATTTGCCAGTTTTACGCTCGGGGATTGTTTAGTTTTTTTTGTATAAAAAATTAAAAAAATAAGATAAAGATATCTTGACGAGAATGTTGAATTATGCTAGGGTGAAACTTGAAATAAAGTTAAAAAGTGTTGAATGTCAAAATGAATTGATTTTTTGAGCACTTTTTTGTGTTAAGTGAATATTTAAAAGGAGCTTTTTATGGCAATTGAAAGAACATTTTCAATGATTAAACCTGATGCAACTGCTCGTAATTTAACAGGTGCAATTAATGCTAAGATTGAGGAGGCTGGTCTTCGTATCGTTGGGCAAAAACGTGTTTGGATGACAAGAAAGCAAGCTGAAACATTTTATGCAGAACATAATGGTCGTCCATTTTTTGAAGAATTGGTTGAATTTATGAGTTCGGCACCAATTGTAGTTCAAGTTTTAGAAGGTGAAGACGCGATTGTTAAATATCGTACAGTAATGGGTAAAACAGACCCAGCAGAGGCTGACGCAGGAACAATTAGAGCTTTGTTTGCAGAAAGTAAAGGTCGCAATTCTGTTCATGGTTCAGATAGCCCAGCTTCTGCTCAAAGAGAAATTGCTCAATGGTTTAGTGCAAACGAAATTGTTGGCTAATTTTTTGAGGTGAATTAAAAAAGCTGGGTGAGCGAAAGCTAGGCTCGGCTTTTTTTAGTAATAAAGAGGATCTTGATGCAAGAAAAGAAACATATACCTGTTTTACTAAATGAGGTGTTGACTTATTTAAATTGCACTCAAAAAGGATGTTATATTGATGGTACTTTTGGTGCGGGAGGTTATACTTCGGCAATTTTAACATCTTGTGATTTAAATAAAGTCATTTCGTTTGATCGAGATCCTGATACAATAAAAACAGCTAAAGAAATAACTTCTCTATATAAAAATCGCTTCACTTTTATTCACGATTGTTTTGGAAATATGGCACAACACATTAAAGAACCTGTTGATGGAATTGTGTTGGATTTGGGTGTTTCGTCAATGCAAATTGACGAAAAAGAACGTGGTTTTTCATTTCGGTTTGATGGTCCTTTGGATATGCGTATGGGGCAAAAGGGGTTGTCAGCTCGTGAAGTTGTTAATGAATTTGATGAGAAAAAATTAGCAGATATTTTATTTACTTATGGCGAGGAAAGGGCATCACGTCGTATCGCTTCTCATATTGTTAAAGCTCGACAGAAAAAAGAAATTAATACAACTGGTGAGTTGGCCGAACTTATTCACCAAGTCATGCCGAAACCTAAAGATGGATCTGATAGTGCAATGCGTTCTTTTCAAGCGTTACGTATTTTTGTTAATGATGAATTAGGTGAACTTGAAAGAGCTCTTGAGGCTTCAAAGCATTTGTTAAAAGTGGGGGGGCGATTGGTTGTTGTAACATTTCATTCTTTAGAAGATAGAATTGTTAAAAATTTTATGATTAAAAATTCAAGTTTAAAGCCGAATTTAAATAGACATGAAATGCCTGTTTTTTTTGAAAATGAAAAGAATCTATTTCAAGTTTTAACCAAAAAAGCAGTTACACCAACGCAAGAAGAATTGCAATTTAATTCTCGTTCGCATTCTGCAAAATTGCGTGCAGCGATTAAATTGGATAATGAGGTTTAATATGCGAAAGTTTATTATAAATACAATTTTTTTGTTGGTAGCTGTTTTATCTGGGATAAGTTTATTTGTATTGAAATATCAGGTGAAAGAAAAGGAAACAGAATTACGCCATATACATTTAGATATTTTAAAAACAAAAAGAGAATTGCATATGCTTGAGGCTGAGTGGGCACATTTAAATGATCCAAAACGTTTAAAAGCGTTGGTGACTTCTCAAACAAATTGGGAGGTTATAACATCAGAACAATTAATTGAATTAGAAGATTTGCCCTTAAAAGCTGAAGAAACAAATGAGGGACAGAGTTTACCTGTTAAAAAAGGAGAATAATCGGTGTTTAAACGAAAAAAAGAAACGTTTTATTATGCAGGCTATGAAGTGCCTGCTTTGACACCAATGGATAGATATAAGTGCTTAGATGATGCAACCAAGGGCGTGCTTAAAAAAGCAAGTGTGCGTATAGGTGTGATTATGGTTGTTTTTTTTCTTTGTTTTGCATCAATTATCGGACGCTTGTTTTATTTGACAGTTTTATCCTATCAATCAAGAACTTTTACACCTTCTGTTTTAAAAACGGATTTAAATATTATTAGACATAATATTGTTGATAGAAATGGTATGATTTTGGCAACCAGTGTCCCAACAAAGGATTTATCGATTAATCCCAAAATGGTAAAACAAAAAGACAAGTTAATTGTGGCTGAAAATTTATCAAAAGTTTTGCCCGACGTCACAAAAGAAGATGTTTTGAAAAAAATAGAAATGGGCGGTTCCTTTCGCTATATTAAGCGAAATATTACACCTATTGAGCAAAAAGATATTAATTGGTTGGGGTATTACTTTTTAATGGAAACAGATGGAGAAAAACGTGTTTATCCTCAAAGCTCATTATTTTCTCATTTGCTTGGAAGTGTTGATATTGATAATAAAGGAACAGCTGGAATTGAAAAAGCATATGAACCAATTTTAGCAGAAAAAAATTTGGTATTGTCTTTGGATATTTCTGTTCAAGATATTGTACATAGAACGCTTGAAAAAAACATTCAAAAGTATAAAGCAAGTGGTGGAACAAGTATCGTTATGGATGTCCACACAGGTGAAGTTCTTGCCAGTGTTTCTTTGCCAGATTATAATCCGAATTTACCTTTGCCAGCTGATGAGGATGTACGGTTTAATAAAGCAACATTAGGTGCCTATGAGTTTGGTTCTGTTTTTAAGTTGTTTAATACAGCTATGGCATTAGAAGCTGGGGTTATTCGCCCCTATGATGTTTTTGATGCTTCAAAACCGATGAAAATTGGTCGAAAAACATTTGAAGATTATCGCGGGCAAAATCGCCCCTTGATGGTGCCTGAAATTTTAATTCATTCTTCAAATATTGGTTCAATTAAAATAGCATTGAAATCTGGGTGGCAACGACAAAAAGATTTTTTGGGTCGATTCGGTTTTTATAACCCGTTACCAATTAAATTGCCTGAGCGTACAAGAACGCAATATCCAAGAGCAAAAAAATGGGCTGAGATTACTTCTGCAAACGTGTCTTTTGGATATGGGATTTCAATTTCACCGTTACATTTAATTTCTGCCGTAAGTGCGTTGGTTAATGGTGGGTATTATCGTGTACCAACATTTATAAAAGATGGGAATAAAGGGCGTCCCGAATACCAAGTCATATCAAAAAAAGTATCAGATCAGATGCGACATATGATGTGGGGTGTTATTAATTGGAATTTAAAGGAAAATGATCCTATTCGAGCGTACGCAGTTGGTGGAAAAACAGGTTCTGCTAATTTGCTTAAAAATGGTAAATATGTGCAAGGATCACTTAGAACAACATTTGTTTGTGCTTTCCCTATGAATGATCCAAAGTATGCTGTGTTAGTTGTTCTTGAAAATCCTCAGAGAATAAAAGAAACTTTTAATTTTAATACGGCTGGTTGGAATGCAAAACCAACAGGGTTACAAATTGTATCTGAAATTGCACCTTATTTAGGGGTTTTAGCACAAGGCGAATGGGAGCAACCAAGTTATATGACAAGAGCGATTGAAACATCATTGAAAGAAAAGAAAAGGTAAAATATGCGGCTATCATTACTATTAAAAAAGGCAAAAATTGCATTTAAAACTCAAGTAGATTTTGATGTGAAAGGGATATCTTCAAATTCAAAAGAAATAGCAGAAGATTATATCTTTGTTCCTCTAAAAGGTGAAAAATCAGATGGTGCACTTTTTATAGAGGAAGCTGTTTCTTCAGGGGCAAAGGTTATTATCGCTGATAGGGAGATAACAACAAATGTTCCTGTTATTAAAGTTGATAATTCAAGGGAAACTTTAGCACGCTTATCTTATCTATTATATCCAAGTGAAGATGTTCAAAAATTGGCCGTTACTGGCACGAATGGAAAGACATCTATTGCATTTTTTACACAGCAATTGCTTGAAAAAATGTCTTGTAAAACAGCGAGCATTGGTACATTAGGTGTGTATGTAAATGGGAAACTTGAAAAAGGACAAATGACGACTCCTGATTGTGTGACACTTGCTAAAAAATTAAATTCTCTTAATGCGGAAAAATGTCAGGCTGCAGTGATGGAGGCTTCAAGTCATGGTTTGGACCAAAAAAGATTAGATGGTTTAAAATTTAAATCTGCAGGATTTAGTAATTTGACTAGAGATCATCTCGATTATCATGGTTCAATGGAGGATTATTTCAAATCAAAATTACGTTTGTTTGAGAGTTTGTTGGCTGATGATGGATTGGCAGTGTTGAATGCGGATGAGGCTGAATTTGATGCTATTCGATCTATTTGTTTTAAAAGAAAAATATCTGTTTTTTCTTATGGTTATTGTGGTTTTGATTTAAAAATTGAGCAGTTGCAGGCATTACCAGATGGACAATTATTAACACTTAGACACGGTAAAGTGGTGCGTGATATCAAATTGAATGTGTTTGGGTCTTTTCAAGCGTTGAATCTATTGTGTGCTGTTGGTATGGCATCTTCACTTGGATATGATGTTGAACGGTTATTGTCATATTTGCCACAATTGAAAGCTCCTAAAGGTAGATTGGATTTAGTTGCGACAAAAAATGGTGGAAATATATTCGTAGATTATGCCCATACGCCTGATGCGGTTAAAAATGTATTGATGAGTTTACGCCCACATACAAAAGGACGTTTAATCGTTGTGATGGGGTGTGGTGGAAATAGAGATACTGGAAAGCGTAGCCTAATGGGAGCCATTGCAAATGAGTTAGCTGATGTTGTTTATATAACGGATGATAATCCACGTTTTGAAGATTCATCCTTGATACGAAAAAGCATTAAGGATGCTTGTCCAAAGGGTATTGAAATAGCGGATAGACGAGAAGCAATTTGTCAAGCTGTTAAGTTACTAAAAAATGGGGATACATTGGTTGTTTGTGGTAAGGGGCATGAAACAGGTCAGCTCATTGAGGGGGTATCTTTTCCTTTTGATGATACAGCTGAAGTTTTGATGGCGGTCAATACACAAAAAGACAAACCAATATGGGATAATTTATCTATTAAAAAAGCTCTTGGGGTTGATACCATTGATTCGTTGGCTATAAGTGGTATTTCAATTGATACAAGAACGCTTAATCCTGGTGATTTGTTTATAGCACTTAAAGGAGAAAAATTAGATGGTCATCAATTTGTAGCCATGGCTGTTGAAAAAGGTGCCAGTGCTTGTTTGGTTGATCATTTAATTGATGGCGTTCAAAAAGAAAGACAAATTGTTGTATCTAATACCTTAAAAGCACTTCATCAAATGGCGTCTTATGCAAGAAAACAAAGTAAGGCTATTTTTATTGGAATTACAGGTAGCTCGGGAAAAACAACAACAAAAGAAATGCTGAAAACTTGCTTAGAAACGCAAGGTATTGTTGGTGCAACAAAGGGGAATTTTAATAATGAGCTTGGCGTACCAATCACATTGGCAAGTTTGCCTGTTGATGCTAAATATGCAATTATTGAAATGGGCATGAATCATCAAGGTGAAATTTCAAAATTGACACAAATGGTTAAACCAGATGTTAGTGTTATCACGATGATTGGAACTGCACATCAAGAATTTTTTAAATCATCAAAAGAGATTGCTTTAGCAAAAGCTGAAATTTTTGATGGACAAAGAGCTGGAACTTTTGCAATTTTAAATAAAAATTCTCTTTATTATGATATATTGGCTGAAAAAGCACATGAAAAAGATTTAAAAATCATATCGTTTGGTGAAACTGATAGTGCAGATATTTATATTAAAAGGTATGAAATATCTGATATGTGCAAAATAAAGATGAGTTATAAAAATCAAGATTATAATTATCAGATTCATTTTTTAGGTAAGCATTTTGCAATGAACTCGCTGGCTGTTTTAGCGGCTGTGGATGCTGTAAATATTCATGTTTTTGAAGTATTAGATGCCATTAGCCAAACAAAACCTATTGCTGGTAGAGGGTTAATGAAAAAGGTGAGTTTGCCAACAGGTGAAGAAATAACATTAATAGATGATTGTTATAATGCTAATCCAAGTTCAATGCAGGCTTCTTTAAACGTACTCGGCTCTCAAATGGGTGGAAGACGAATTGCTGTTTTAGGGCAAATGATGGAATTGGGTGATAGTGCTGCAAAAATGCATGCTGATTTGCTTCATTTTATACTCAAAAATAAAATTGATAAAGTTTTTACTGTTGGTTGTTTGATGAAGCATTTATATGATATTTTGCCGTCATCAATAAGAGGAAAACACGTTGAAACAGTACAGGAATTAATAAGAGTTTTGCCCTCAAAATTAATCGAAAATGATATTGTGTTGGTTAAAGGCTCTAACTCTGTTGGTTTAAATAAAATTGTTAACTTGTTTAATAATAGTGCTATTTAGTAGGAGAAAAGAATGTTGTATTTATTATCACTGTTGTCGGATAAATTAAGTGTTTTGAATATTTTTAAGTATATTACATTTCGTACAGGTGGTGCACTTGCAACATCATTTATTATTATGATTATTTGTGGACCTGCGTTTATTCGTTGGTTAAAGCAAAAACAAGGGGAGGGGCAACCCATTAGAACAGATGGTCCAGAAACACATTTTAAAAAAAGAGGAACGCCTTGTATGGGGGGATTATTAATTATTGTTGCTATATTAATCTCAGCCTTATTATGGGCACAGTTGACAAATCCATACATATGGGTCCTTGTTTTTGTTTTGTCGGGGTTTGGGTTGGCTGGTTTTTTTGATGATTATAAAAAACTAACACAAAACAGTTCAAAAGGCATTTCTGCAAAACATAAATTAATGTTGCAATTTTTTATCAGTTTGATTGCTTGTGTTGCGATGATTTGTCTTGAAAAAGGGCCAATGGGTACAACCTTGACTATTCCATTTTTTAAAGAGGCTTCTATTGACTTAATGTATTTTTATATTCCATTTGTTTTGCTTGTGATGGTTGGTAGCTCAAATGCCGTCAATTTAACAGATGGTTTAGATGGATTAGTTTCATTGCCTGTTATTATGTGCTGTTTTGTTTTTATGGTGATTGCATATTTGGTAGGTAGAGTTGATTACAGTACATATTTACACATCCATTATGTCGCAAATGCTGGTGAAATGGCTGTTTTTTGTGGTGCAGTTATTGGGGCCACACTTGGCTTTTTATGGTTTAATGCACATCCAGCACAAGTCTTTATGGGAGATACAGGATCATTAGCTTTGGGGGGTGTTTTAGGAGCTTTAAGTGTTGCGACAAAACAAGAGTTATTATTGGCGATTGCTGGTGGTATTTTTGTGGCAGAGGCACTCTCTGATATTATACAAGTTGGGTCTTATAAATTAAGAAAAAAACGCGTTTTCTTAATGGCACCATTGCATCATCATTTTGAAAAGAAGGGCTGGTCAGAAACAACAGTTGTTGTTCGATTTTGGATTATTTCAGTTCTTTTGGCAATTATTGCTTTATCAACCTTAAAAATTCGATAGGAGCAACAAATGGCAAAGCTTTTTAATCGAGCAAGAAGTTTTATTTCAGAGCGGTTTCGTGATATTAATCGCCAGTTGCTTTATGGAGCTGCGATTTTGATATTATACGGCATTTTTTTGATTTTTGCGGCGAGTCCAGGAGTTGCTTATCGAACAAATAGAGAAACATTTTATTTTATTAATCGGCAACTTGTTTTCTTGTTTCCTGCTATTTTAGTCTTATTTACAACAGCTTTTTTATCGTTTCAACAAATTAGACGGTTATCTTTTTTGGTACTGGTTGGTTCATTAATTTGTATGATTTATGTTGTTTTATTTGGAACAGAAATACAAGGGGCAAAAAGATGGTTAAATTTTGTTGGTGTTGGGTTGCAACCATCTGAGTTTGCAAAGCCTTCATTCGCGGTTGTAAGTGCTTGGTTGCTGGCTTCTGGGCGGTTGATTAAGCAATTTCCTGGGTATATTTTATCAATTATTTTATATGCGTTTGTCGCACTTTTACTTCTTTGCCAACCTGATATTGGTATGCTTGCAACAGTTACTGGTATGTTTGGCGTTCAATTATTTTTGTCAGGTATCCCAATGATGCTGGTTTTAGTATTAGGTGGTGGTGTTATTTCATTAGCCGTATTTGCGTATTTTACATTTGACCATGTTCATACGCGTGTTAATCGATTTTTTAATCCCATAGAGGGACAAGAAGCGTATCAAGTTGAAAAGTCGATGGAAACACTTCAAAATGCTGGTTGGTTTGGTAAAGGCCCAGGTGAAGGAATCGTGAAATATGAACTTCCAGATGCACATACAGATTTTATTTTGGCGGTTTCTGCTGAGGAATTTGGTTTTATCTTAACAGCTTTGCTTGTTTGTGTATTTGCGTTTATTGTTTTGAAAGGGTTTCGTATTCTTCGTCAAACAAATAATCATTTTTGTCAAATTGCCGTTGCAGGACTGTTGACACAAATTGCAATTCAAGCTATTGTGAATATGGGGTCAACATTAAATATGTTGCCAACAAAAGGAATGACCTTGCCATTTATTTCATATGGTGGATCTTCTTTGGTATCGATTGGGTTTGCGTTTGGTATAATTTTGGGTTTAACAAGATGTCATACGCTTTCTCGTGGGTTGGAGTAATTAGACGAAAGGATATATAAAATGGGACATAAACGTTTTAGAAATAAGGATAAAAAATCTCACGAAAAGCAATTTAAAAAAGCCCCCCTTGTTGTTGTAACAACAGGTGGCAGTGGTGGACATATTTTCCCTGCCGAAGCAATTTGTGGAGCTTTGATACAAAAAGGGTATCAAGTTGCTTTTGTAACCGATAAAAGAGGAAAGACCTTTGCCTCATTGCCTGGGGTTCAAACATATAAATTGATGTCTGAAGCTGTAGCAAGAAGAACTTTTTTTAATAAAATCATTGCTGTTATAAAATTATTTTTTGGTGCGGCACAAGCACTTCGGTTATTACAAAAATTAAAACCTGAGGCGGTTATTGGGGTTGGCGGTTATGCATCTTTTCCAGCTGTTTTGGCAGCACATTTATGGGGAATACCTGTCGTTTTGCATGAACAAAATGCTGTTTTGGGACGTGCTAATCGTATTTTAGCAAAGGGTTCTCGTTTAATTGCAACCTCATTTAGTCCAACAAAAAGAGTCCCAGCAAATTTAAAGCAGTTGCGTGTGGGAATGCCTGCTCGACATAAGATTTTAGAAAAGGAACATTCCTCTTATCCACCTCATGAAGATACCTTTCATTTGCTTGTTTTTGGGGGAAGCCAAGGAGCCTCTTTCTTTAGTAGAATATTTCCCGAAGTATTGTTGCAGTTACCTGAGGAGTTGAAAAAGAAATTGGTTTTGACACAACAGGCTCGTCCTGAAGATTTGGAATATGTGCGGGCAATATATAAAGGTCAACCATTTGTAAAGGTTACAGTTGAATCTTTCTTTGACAATATGCCAGAATTATTAGCTGATTCTAATTTGATTGTATCAAGAGGCGGTGCCTCAACGATTACAGAGTTGGAAGTCATTGGGCGTCCTGCAATGATTGTGCCGTTACCCACAGCAGCAGATGATCATCAAACAGAAAATGCGGCTCAGTTTTGTGACAGTGGAGCAGGGTGGTTAATTCCTGAAAAAGGATTTAATTCCTTGCGTGTTGCTGAAAGGCTTGCATGTTTAATGACAAATAAAGATGAATTAACAATTGCGGCAAAACAAGCATATAATCGAGCTATGCCAAAAGCTGCTGAAATGATTGTTGATGCTGTGACAAATATTATTGAAAAAAAGTAGTCTAGGAAGTTGAAAATGAAATTATCTTGTCCGTTAAAAAAGATTCATTTTATTGGGATTGGTGGTATTGGTATGAGTGCAATTGCTGAAATGCTTGATGATTTGGGCCTTTCAGTACAAGGTTCCGATTCAAAAGAAAGTGCCAATACAATGCGTGTTCGTAAAAGTGGGATTCCTGTTTTTATCGGACATAGAAAAGAAAATTTAAAAGGTGTTGATGCCGTTGTCATTTCAAGTGCGATAAAACCTGATAATCCAGAGTTGGAAGAAGCAAGAAAGCTGGGCATCCCTGTTGGTCATCGTTCAGAAATGTTGGCTGAAATTTTAAATTATAAACGTAGTATTTGTATCTCAGGAACGCATGGAAAAACAACAACATCTTCATTGTTGGCGAGTATTTTAATGCAGGCAAAAATGAATCCCAGCTTTGTTATTGGTGGGATTTTAAATTCCCAGTCATCAAATGCAAGATTAGGAAAAGGGGATTATGTTGTTGTTGAAGCAGATGAATCCGACGGTTCTTTTTTGAAGTTGCCAACAACGATAAGTATCGTAACAAATATTGACCCAGAACATATGGATCATTACAAAACATTTGATAATATGAAAAAAGCGTACGAGCTTTTTATAAAAAATACAGCTTTTTATGGATTTTCCGTTGTTTGTACTGATCATCAGGTTGTTAGAGAGGTTATTTCAGAAATTGAGACGAGACGCATTATTTCTTATGGCTTAAATAAAGCCGCTGATGTGCATGCTGACCATATAAGAACAACTAAAAATGGGATTATGTTTGATGTTTTTGTGCGTCATGATAATAAATTTAAAAAGATAAAAGATGTAAAGCTTGCAATGTTTGGAAAACATAACGTGCTAAATGCATTGGCAGCCATTGCGGTGGCTTTAAGATTAGGGATTAAAGAAACAGTAATTAAAAAAGCACTTGCCCATTTTGAAGGAATACAACGACGCTTGACTTTAAGAGGGTGCTTGTCAAATGTGAATATCTATGACGATTACGCCCATCACCCAATTGAAATTGCAGCAACATTAAAAGCTGTCAAAGAATCGATACAAGGCAAAATTGTAGCTGTGTTTCAACCGCATCGCTATACTAGATTTCGTGATTTATGGGATGAATTTTTAACTTGTTTTGACTCGGCGGATGAAGTTTATGTGATGGATGTTTATGGGGCAGGCGAATCATTGATTGCGGGAGTAACAGCACCTTCATTTGCAGAGGTATTGAACGCAAAAGGGAAAAAAGTATTCTATATGCCGACAATTGAGAGTGTTAAGACAATTGTACACAATTTAACAAAAGAAGATGCAATTGTTTGTTTGGGTGCTGGTTCAATTTCATCTGAAATTACGCAATTATTAAAAAAAGAGAAAGGACTTAAAAAATAATGTGTAAAGGTTTTTTTAATCGTATTTGGAAAAGAAAAAATCAATTCCCATCTATTGAAAAGTCTTTGCCAGCTGTTCGTGGTAAATTATCTTTCAATGAACCATTATCCAAAAAAAATTGGTTTGGTGTTGGTGGGGATGCACAAGTTTATTTTGAACCGCAAGATATTGCAGATTTAAAGTCCTTTGTTATGCAATTAAATGGTATTCCTATAACTGTTTTAGGTGCGGGGAGTAATGTTTTAATCAGAGATGGTGGCATTCCTGGTGTTACTATTCGCTTAGGCAAAAACTTTTCTAAAGTAGAGGTTGAAGACAACAAACTTATCTGTAAAGCAGGAGCTCTTGTTATGGAGGTTTCTCGCATTGCTGAAAAAAATTGCATCAGCGGATTTGAATTTTTATGTGGTATTCCTGGTAGCGTCGGTGGCGGTATTCGCATGAATGCTGGTGCTTATGGCTCCTCTATTCATGACTGTTTAATTTCGTTAACAGTTTTAACAAAAGAGGGGCAAGTTCAAGTGCTGGACAAAGATGAATTAAAAGATTCTTTTGCTTATCGGAAATGTTATTTGCCAAGTGAGTGGATTTTTTTAGAGGCAACGTTTGAAGGAAAGAAAGAAACAGATAACTTGGTTATTCATCAAAAAATGCAAGCCAATAAGCAAAAAAGAGAAGCAGGTCAGCCAATCGGTGTGCGTACAGCAGGATCTACTTTTAAAAATCCTGAGGGTATTCCTGCATGGCAATTAATTGAGCGAGCAGGGATGAAAAACGCAAAAGTTGGTGGTGCGTGTGTGAGTTCAAAGCATGCTAATTTTTTAATTAATACAGGAAAGGCAACGGCTAAGGATATTGAAATGCTGGGTGAGAAAATCCGTCAAACCGTTTTGGAAAAAGAAGGTATTGCATTGGAGTGGGAAGTTAGAAAATTAGGAGTAGATAATGATTAAAAATTTCCCTGCATTAACAAATGATTTAGATAAACAATCTATGGATTTTGCTTGTTTGAAAAAAGAAAAATCGCAGTTAAAAAAGAAACATATCCTACTTCTAGCAGGTGGTATTTCTTCTGAAAGAGAGGTTTCGCTTGAAAGTGCTTGTTGTGTGCGAAAAGCTCTTTGTGAATTAGGATATCAGGTGACTTTTTATGATGTGATGGACAATGTTGAAAATCTTGTTCAAATAATAAAAACAGTAAAGCCTGATTGTGTTTTTAATGCTTTACATGGTGGTTGGGGTGAAAATGGCTGTATACAAGCATTTTTAAATATGATGCAAATTCCTTATACACATTCGGGTGTTTTAGCTTCAGCTCTTGCTATGAATAAAGATAAAGCAAAACAGATTGCCAAAGGGTTATCCATAGATGTTCCAAATGGGGTTCTGGTTGATTCTTCTTTTTTTGAAACGAAAGAAAAAACGGATACTCCTTGTGTGATAAAACCAAATCAAGAAGGTTCATCTGTAGGTGTTTATATTTTAAATGAAGGGGATATTATTCCGCCAGAAATCACAGAAATAAAGCGTCAGTACCTTATTGAGGAATATATTCAGGGGCGAGAACTTTCAGTTGCTGTGATGGATGATGGGCCATTAGGTATTATTGAAATTGTCCCCAAAAATGGTTTTTATGATTATGAACATAAATATAAAGATGGAATGACCAGTCATATTGAACCAACCAATTTGTCGCTTGAAGTTATGGATAAATTGAGGCATAATGCCTATAAAATGCATCAAGCTTTGGGATGTAAAGGTGTTTCAAGAAGTGACTTTAGATATGATGAAGAAAGCGGGCGGGTTGTATTTTTAGAATTAAATGCAAATCCAGGGATGACCAATTTATCATTGGTTCCAGAAATGGCATTGCAAAAAGGTATCTCGTATCATAAGTTAGTTGATATACTAATCGAAAAGGCGGATTTTGAAAGATGAAGAAAAAGAAACAAAAGAAAAAAGTAAATCGTTTTTTAAAGCTGAAACTTTTATTGTTAGGTGGTTTTATTTTATTATTTTTATTTATGGGTGTGATGTTGTCGCCTTATGGACCAACGGTTAAAAAGGGGATGCTTGTTTTTTCAGATTTATGTGTACAAAAAGCACAATTTAATTTAGAACACGTTGTTGTTGAGGGACATATCCGAACTAAAATAGAAGATATTAACCGTCAGTTGCATTTAAAACGCGGGATGAAAATATTTGAAGTTGATTTGGAACAAGAAAAATCTTCTGTTATGGAGTTGCCGTGGATAAAAACGGTCCGTATTGAACGTCATTTGCCAACACAGGTATTAATTAGTTTGACAGAGAAAACCCCTATTGCTATTTGGCAAAATAAACGTAAATATTTCCCGATAGATGAGGAGGGAAATCCAATTTATGATGATAAAACCGTTTTGAAAAATTTATTGTTAGTTGTTGGGGAAGATGCCCCAGCACATACGCCAGAATTAATCGCTTTGTTGAAAGAATATCCAGAAATTGGCGATGTAACAAGATCAGCTGTTAGAGTTGGTAAAAGACGTTGGAATTTATATTTAAATGATGCTGAAAATGGTTTGGAAATTAGGTTACCTGAAACAAATATCCGTGCTGCTTTAGAACGGTTAAAAAACTTTAAAAAAGAGGAGGATATTTTGAATAGAGATTTAACAGTAATTGATTTAAAATTACCCGATCGCTTGATTGTGAAAAGTGCTGCTCCAATGGAAGAAAGAGGTAAAAATGGCAAAAAAAACTAAATTAAAATCTGTTTTAACCTTATTAGATGTTGGAACAAGTAAAGTCTGTTGTATGATGGTGCGTTTTACCTCTGATGGCAGACCTGAGGTTATGGGTACAGGATATGCCCCTGCAAAAGGCATTAATGCAGGGGCGATTGTGAATTTAGACCAAGCATCAGAATCAATTAGGGCAGCCCTAGAAGATTTAGAAAAACAAACTGAGCGTCAAGTAACCAGTGTTGTGACAAATATTTCTTCGACACAATTAAAATCATTGCATATTCAAAAAGAAATTGACATTAGCGATGGTAGACCTATTACAGCAAGTGATGTTAAACGATTGGTTGATGGTGTTGTGGCCTCGTGTCTTGCAGAAGGGGACGAGGTGATACACGCTTTTCCGCTAACATATACTGTTGATAAAGAGCCAGGTGTTTCAGATCCAAGAGGATTGTACGGTCATAAATTAGGTGTTCATATGCATGTGATTGTATTGCCCGAAAATCAATCAAGAAATTTGGTGGCAGCACTTGATAGACGTCATGTTTCAATTGATATGAAAGTTGCCACACCATACGCTTCAGCTTTAGCAACGATGACGGATGAGGAAAAAGAAATTGGTGCCACTGTTGTTGATTTTGGTGCAGGAACAACATCGATTGCCATTTTTTTAGAAGGTGGATTAGTTCATTTGGATATTATTCCACAAGGTGGGAATATTTTTTCAAAAGATATAGCAAGAGGATTGGGTTGTTCTTTTTCAGTAGCCGAGCGGTTAAAAACACTTCACGGTGGTGTATTTGAATCATCAAGGGATGGATTAGAACGTTTAATCGTACCTGTATTGGGGGAAGAAAATGTGAATATTCAAGTTCCCCGTTCTGATTTAATTTCAATTATTGTTCCAAGATTAGATGAAATATTAGAAAATGTTGGAAAGGTTTTTCAAAAATATCCCCGATTCGTTATTTCGACTCGTCATATTGTGCTAAACGGGGGCGGAAGTATGCTTTTGGGTATAAAAGAAAAGATAATCCACACATTAGGCGGTGTTGTTCGGGCAGGAAAACCCGATATTATACGTGGAATGCCCACTCAATTTGAATCATATACATTTTCTACTTGCATTGGGCTATTAAAATATGTAATGATAAAGGAGAAGAGTTTATTAAATGAAAAATTCACTGCTCAGCCCGAGCAGCGAAAAGGCTTATTTGGAAAGGTTGTGCAATGGTTAGTTCAGAATTTTTAGACACAAATGAAAGCAGTTTGTCAATTGGTTTGGTTACACCCCCACCAGAAGTCTTGTTGACCCCGAATATTGGGGTTATTGGAGTTGGTGGTGCAGGTGGTAATGCTGTCAATAATATGGTGACAAGTGAGCTAAATGGCGTTTCCTTTTTTGTGGCAAATACTGATGCACAAGCACTTTCAAGATCATTGGTTTCTGAACGTATTCAATTAGGTGTCGCTTTGACGCAAGGCTTAGGTGCGGGTGCTAATCCAGAAGTTGGTCGTGCTGCCGCAGAAGAAACAGCCGAAAAATTAGCTGATTGCTTAAAAGGATTACATCTTTTATTTATCACTGCTGGTATGGGTGGTGGTACGGGAACGGGTGCCGCTCCTGTGATTGCAAAATTAGCAAAAGAAATGGGCATTTTGACTGTTGGTGTTGTTTCAAAACCATTCCAGTTTGAAGGGTCAAAACGGATGCGAACAGCCAATAATGGTATTGCAGAACTTAAAAAATATGTTGATACGCTCCTTGTTATTCCAAATCAGAACTTATTTAGAATTGTATCGAACAATACAACATTTGCTGATGCGTTTAAAACCGCTGACGGTGTGTTATGTCAAGGGGTTCGTTCCATTACGGATTTGATTATCAAGCCAGGGATGATTAACCTTGATTTTGCTGATGTTAAAACGGTTCTTTCTTCGATGGGACGTGCAATGATGGGTACTGGGGAAGCAACTGGTGAAAACAGAGCTGAAATTGCGGTAGAAAAAGCAATTTCAAATCCATTGTTGGATGATTCTTCTATTCGTGGTGCAAAGAGTGTCTTGTTAAATATTTCTGGTGGGTTAGATTTGACTTTGGCAGAGGTTGATTTGGCTGCCGAACGGATTCGTGCCGAGTTGGGCGAAGAAGATGCAAACATCATCTTTGGTACATGTGCTGATGAAGCATTGCATGGTATGATTCGTATTTCAATTGTTGCCACAGGGATTGATGAGATTGGAAATGAAGCCCCAGTTGTTGAAAGTTTTTCACAAAAACAATCAAAAGAAACGGTTGTTGATGTGCCTCAAACAGAACAACCAGCAACAGTTCAAACAAACCAAGCAACTGAAACGGCTGAACAGTTGGCTCTTATTGAAAAAACAGCAACAACAGATGAAACACCATTTGAAAGTGTTGTAAGGGATGAAGAACCAGATGATGCAACATTAAGTGAAATGGATATTGCGGTTGAAATGGTTGAAAAACCAAGAACGCAACCATTATTATTCCAAGAAGAAACACCTAGAATTAAGCCAGCTATTCATATTCATAGTGTCCCTGAAATTCAACCTGAAATTAATTTAGAAGCCAAGAAAAATGATGCAAATGTAAAACCTATTCGGGGTGGTTTATTTGATTTTATGCCTGGTTTTATGGGTGGACGTAAAAAAGAAAAAATGGATGCTGCTGTTGAGGCAAGCTCTATTCCAACACCTCGCAATTCAACAGGGTCATCGCAAAATTTTGATGATCCCTTTGAAAGTGTTGATTTACCAGCCTTTTTAAGAAGATAAGATAAGAGCGGTTATCCGCTCTTATTTAAGGATAAAAAAATGAAACCGAATCTTCAACCTAGATTGATTGCTTATTTAGCCATAAAGGATGTTGTTGAAAAAAAAATAACAGCACCATTGGCGTTAAATAGAATAAAAAATTTTAATCAATTAAATGAGTTAGATTCTAAATTTACAAAATCATTGGTGTTTGAAACATTAAGGCATTATGGCCAAGCTAAAACGATTCTAAACCAATATATTAAACGCAAGTTTTCTGGTAAAAAAAAGGATGTTGAGTATGTGTTAGTTATGGCGATTGTGCAACTGAAATATTTAAAAATACCTTCTCATGCTGTTGTTGATACAGCGGTTGAATTAATCAAGGAAATTAAACAAAAATATTTTTCAGGTCTTGTGAATGCTATCTTGCATGCGATTAGCCGTGATATTGATAAAAACAATCCAGATGCTTTGACAAATTTGCCTAGTTGGATGCGTGAAAAATGGGTTGCAACATATGGTGAAGAACAAGTTTGCTCTTTTCTAAATGTATTTAATGGCGATATGTTTTTAGATATATCGGTTAAAGATGATACAGAAATTTGGGTAAAAAAACTGAATGCTGAAGTCTTACCAACAGGGACGTTGCGTTGCCATATGGTTGAGAATATTACCTCTTTAGATGGATATGAAGAAGGGGCTTGGTGGGTTCAAGATGCATCAGCAGCGTTACCTGTGCACCTATTTAGTAATGTTAAAGGAAAAAGAGGGGCTGATTTATGTTCTGCACCAGGTGGAAAAACGGCTCAATTAGTGGCAAAAGGTGCCTATGTTGATGCTTATGACATTTCTGAAAAACGTCTTATTAGATTAAAAGAAAATATAAAACGATTAAATATAGAAGATAAAGTAACTGTTATTTGCTCTGATGCTTTGCAAATAGAACAAGATGAATTATATGATTTTATTTTGCTTGATGCACCTTGTTCGGCAACTGGGACAATTAAACGTCATCCTGATTTATTGCATATTCGAACATATGAGGATGTGATGCGTTTATCTCAATTGCAAAAAGAACTTCTCACGCATGCTGTTTCACTTTTAAAAAAAGGGGGCGAGCTTGTTTATTCAACTTGCTCTTTGGAAGATGAAGAAAATGAACTTCTCATTCAAAGTTTTTTAAAGGAACATACAAATATGAAAAGGCATACACCAACAGCACCTTTTTTAAAACCATTTTTAAATGAATTTGGTGCTGTTCAAGTATTGCCAAGCAATAAAATTGTACAAGATGGTTTTTATGCTGTTTTATTGAAAAAGGAATAGTGATATGAAAGTTTTAATGTTAAATGGAAGCTCAAATATACAAGGATGCACATATACGGCTTTAAATGAAATTGCCAATCAATTGGAACAAGAAAATATTGAAACGGAAATTTTGCAATTAGGTGTACAGGCATATCATGATTGTACAGGCTGTGGAGCTTGTCGAAATGTGCTCAATGGCAAATGTATTTTCGATGATGATATTGTAAATACCTTGATTGAAAAAGCATCAACAGCTGATGGTTTTATTTTTGGAACACCTGTTTATTATGCACATCCATCAGGAAGATTATTATCTGTACTGGATAGGGCTTTTTTTGCAGGTGGTCAACATTTTAAATTTAAACCAGCTGCAGCTATTGCGTCAGCAAGGCGGGCAGGGACAACAGCCACTTTAGATGTGATAAACAAGTATTTTACAATCAATCAAATGCCTATTGTTTCATCATCATATTGGAATATGGTGCATGGACAAAAACCAGAGGATGTTTTAAAAGATTTGGAAGGATTGCAAACAATGCATCATTTGGCTAAAAATATGGTGTATTTTTTAAAGCTTATTGAGCTTGGTAGACAAAATAACATTTTTCCACCAGATAATCAAAAAGAGGTTGTAACTAATTTTATTCGCTAACTTTTTTCAAGCTTGACCAATGATAGTTTTGGATAAGAGAGGTTTCAAAGACCTCTTTTTTATTGTTTTGTAAAACTTTTTTATCCTTTGTTTCAAGCAGAATCTTATAACAATTATCATTATTGAATTGGCAATACTCATCATTAATTTTAACAAACCAAAAATTGTTATCAACTCTAAAAATAGAAAGTTCTTCCAACTTTTTAATGGCAGTTTCTTCAGTATATATCTGTGTTTCAGATGTAATAAGGCCTGCTTTTTTTAGTGTTGGGATATAAAAATCATTTTTTCCTCGTGCAATATATGACAGGAGAGAATCGGGAGTTAAATTTGCAAAAACAGAAGATCCAATACCACTTACATATTTAGGGGTCATTTTGCTTAAAATTAAAAATTCAAATGGTAGGTGTGCATCCATTTTTTGTATATTAGGGCAAAAATGAGTTAAAACTTTTTTTGTTGGTGTTAGATAATTGCTTGGGTGTGGTTTGTAAAACCATGTAACATCTTTTTGAGAAGAACAAACATCTTTTAAAGCGATTAATTGATGACAATTCAACGGATATCCTGCTACAAATCCCAATAAATAGACACCGATTTCTTTATCTTTTAAATTTTTTTGATATTTTTTTAAATCAATACCAGTCAATTTTGCTAACTTTTTTATGTCATCTTTAGAAAGTTCATTGGCGATTTTGTGAAAATCAACTGGAATTATATTAACATAATTTTTTAGCTTTGAAATTTCATCACAATGAATAAGCGGGTTATTCCCTGAACAAAATTTTTTATCATCTCCCCACATATATAATTTATGTTTTATATCAGGATTGTCATAAAAAATATAATTTCTCCCTTTTGCCCACCACATATAATTTGATGCATCTTCATATGCATAAGATTCTAATATTTTTTCTTTAGGGATATGTTTAATAAATTCATTAAAAAAATAGTCATGATGAAGGTTATGATGAAGGATTATCTTTGAACGAGGATATTTTTTTAAAAGTTGTTGAAGTTCATCAAGAAGATTTCTCCAACTAGAAGCAAAAAAGGTATTTTGATAGGTATTTTTATTTTGAATATGTGAATAAAAACGTTCCCAATAAATAAGTTTTATATCTCTTTTAGGGGTGTGAATATAATCAACCATTTGCAGGAGAGAAGGTGATGATGCTTTGTCAAAATAGACATAAATTTTTCGGGGGGGGGGTAGCTGAATAACAGAAAAAATACTAATAAAAACAATGAGTAATTTTAAATAAATTTTCATAAAGTTCTCACCTGTTGACCCGATGTTCTGATCCAAATATCTCCATGTTATTGATTATTGTTGATAACACCGTTTTTGAAATTTATAAAAATATTTAAGTATTTTTTCACAAATTTCTTCAGGTGTTTTATTAGTTGTATCAATAATCAAATCGAAATTAGCATCATTATCAATATCGACATGATAAAGCTTTTTAAAACGTTCTACTTCTAAAGCACGTCTCATTTTTAAATCAGTTTCAGCTTCATCAACGCTTTTATAAGCCCGTTCCTCTGTTCGTGTTTTATCATTAAAAATACGCTCAGCTGCAACATGTGTATCAATATTGAGTTTGACTTTAAATGAGGAGGGGATAAAAAAGAATGCCAATCTTGAATCAACAATAAAATTATCATTTTCATTTATGAGCGTTTTGAAAACGCCATCAATTTGTTTATCAATGCTATAATCTGTCATTGATAATTTGTTCAATTCGAGGGTTGTAATACCTCTTTCTTGAGCGATTTTACGCTGTGCACTTCCTGTAGAATAAAACGTATAATTCAACTGTTTTGCAAGCATTTTTCCAATTGTGGACTTTCCACTCCCAAGCATACCAGAAAGTGAAATGATAAAATGCATTTTGTCCCCCTTCAACTTTATCGTTTATTTAAATATCTAAGTTTTCAACAAAACGAGCATGTTCTTGAATAAATTGAAATCTATATTCAGGCTTATTCCCCATTAATCTAGAAACGATATTCTTTGTATAAACAGCTTCTTCCGCTTCTTCTTCCGTCGTTTTATGGGGTACAACTACACGAAGGAGTGTACGTTTTTTGGGGTCCATTGTCGTTTCTTTCAACTGATGAGGAGGCATTTCACCGAGACCTTTAAAGCGTGAAATATCCACATTCTTGGCATTTTTAAAGACTGTTTTAAGGACAACTTCCTTTTCAGCATCATCAGCGGCATAAACCGATTTTCCCCCTTGCGTTAAGCGATAAAGGGGCGGTAACGCAATGAAAAGATGCCCGTTTTCGATTAATTTTGGCATTTCTTGATAGAAAAATGACATCAATAATGAGGCAATGTGTGCTCCATCAACGTCCGCATCTGTCATGATAATGACTTTTTCATAACGCAAGGCATCTTCATTATACTTATCTCTACGACCGCAACCCAATGCTTCGGTCATATCTTTAATTTCTTCATTTGCTAAAATTTTATCTTGAGAGGCACTAATGACGTTTAAAATCTTCCCTCTTAACGGTAAAATAGCTTGTGTTTCACGGTTTCGAGCTTGTTTAGCAGAACCACCAGCAGAATCCCCTTCAACTAAGAATAATTCTGTTCCAGTTGTTTTGTTATGAGAACAATCCGCCAATTTGCCAGGTAAACGTAACTTTTTTGTTGCACTAGCACGAACAGTTTCAAGTGTCTTCTTCTTGCGTTTTCTTTCTTCAGCCCGCTCAACAATATAATCTAACAAGGCATTTGCAGATTTGATATCACGACTGAGCCAATGGTCAAATGGGTCTTTAATCGCATTTTCAACCAAACGAGCAGCACTTGTTGTAACGAGCTTTTCTTTTGTCTGTCCTTGGAATTGTGGATCTTTGATGAAAACGGATAACATAACGCCAGCGGTATTTAAAATGTCATCAGCTGTAATATCGGCAGCCTTTTTATTCCCAGACATTTCAGCATAAGCCCTGAGTGATTTTGTAAGGCCAGCTCTTAAACCTGTTTCATGTGTCCCGCCAAGAGGTGTCACAACTGTGTTACAATAAGAATATGAAAAGCCATCTTTAAAATCGTCTGGCCAACAAATTGCCCACTCAACCGCTCCTTCGTTATCAGGTAATTCAACACGGCCAGAAAAAGGCTTTGGTGTGACGGTTGTTCTGTCTTTAATTAAATAATCCAAAAAGTCGGCAACCCCATTAGGGAATTTTAAAATTTGTTCTGTTGGTGTTTTGTCATCTGAACCGATTAAGGAGGCGTCACATGACCAACGAATTTCAACCCCGCGGAACAAAAAGGCTTTTGTTCGGCTCATTCTAAAGAGTGTTGAGGGTTTAAATTTTGTTGTTTCTCCAAAAATTTCTGTATCAGGGATAAATGAAACACTTGTCCCTCTGCGATTGCTGACAGAACCAACGCAAACCAAATCAGTTACAGGCTTGCCTTGTTTATATTCTTGACGATAAAGTTTTTTATCCCTTGCAACTTCAATAATCATATGAGAGGAAAGGGCATTCACAGCCGATAGACCCACACCATGCAAACCACCAGACACAGCATAAGCGTTTCCGCCAAATTTGCCCCCTGAGTGTAATGTTGTGGTGATGACCTCTAACGCTGATTTGTCGGGGTATTTGGGATGTGGATCAACTGGGATACCTCGACCATTATCTTTGACGGTTACATAGCCATCTTGGCTTAAATTAACCTCGATATTTGTGGCATAACCAGCCACGGCCTCATCCATAGCATTATCAATAATTTCAGCGACTAAGTGATGATAAGCACGTTCATCAATTCCGCCGATATACATCCCTGGACGTTTGCGTACAGGTTCCAACCCTTCTAGAACTTCAATATCTCTAGCAGAGTACTCATTTTTTTGTGGTGTAGCATTAAATAAATCAGACATAGGGGTATATTAACCAAAATCTTTTTAAAACGCAAGCAAAAAAAAGCTTTTAATTGGTTTTTTCTTGTGTCGTGTATTCTCTATATTGATATGTTTCAATAAGTGAAAAAGTGTGTGTTTTGTTATTAGGTAATTGAATGGATATTTGCTTTTCTGTTTCGTTTAAAATTTTAAAACATTCATCTTTTAAAATAGGACACATTGTTTGAGAGTCTTTTTTCCATACCCATAATAAAGAGAGATGATGAAAATCCTGCAACTCCTTTTGGTTTTAACCCTGTAATGAGTAAAAGTTCAAACGGGATATGTGCATCGATTTGTTGGATGTTGGGACATAGATGGTTGAGGACTGTATGTGTTGGTTGATAATGTTTGTTGGGGTGATATTTAATGAACCAATCTCTTTCTCTAGTGCAGAGCCGTTTTAAGCCAGATAATTGTGTTGCGATATTCGGTTTTTTTTTAATCAGTTCCAAGAATGTAGATGAATGCATTTTTATTTTGCAGTTGATTTTTGATTTTTTGGTAATCAAATCCTGCTAGTTTAAAAATTTTTTCTTTTTCATCAGTTGTTAATGTTGTGCCAATTTTATTAAAATTAATGTTAACGGGTGTTACCTGTTTTAAAATGTTGAATACGATGGGCATCTTACTATTTGACTGTCTTTTGGACAAAGTTTTTTCATATCGCCCCAAATCACAATAAAAAAATATTTTTTAATCAAGTAAAATTAAAAACCATTGTTATTGACAAAAAAGATGAAACGGTGTATTATTTTGGCAATTTAATTAGATAGAAAAGGATTATAAAATGACACCTGAAATTATTGATTTGCTTTTTCCAAACCCATTGCCAAGTGTTGCTGAAATTGAGGCAAAATACCCATCTCGTCAGTTGGAAGCTGGGCAAAAAGTGACCCGTGTTGCACCAAGTCCAACAGGGTTTATGCATGTTGGGGGTATTTATGCGGCCTTGATGAGTGAACGTGTGGCTCATCAAAGTGGTGGTGTTTTTTATTTAAGGGTGGAAGATACAGATCAAAAACGCAAGGTTGATGGTGCAACAAAGGTGATTTCTAACTCTTTATCACGTTATGGTATTTTTGCTGATGAAGGGGTTGATGAAGATGGAAATAGCTATGGACCATATGGTTCTTATACACAAAGCGAAAGAAAAGAAATTTATCAAGCCTATGCCAAAAAGTTGTTAGAAGAAGGGCAAGCTTATCCTTGTTTTTGTGTGGCAGAAGATTTGGATTTAATGCGTAAAATTCAAGAAAAACAATCTATGCGTCCAGGGTATTATGGGCGTTTTGCAAAATGCAGAACGTTGTCAGATGATGAAATTTTGGCAAAATTAAAAGCGGGTGAACCTTGGGTATTGCGTTTTAAATCTCCAGGTAATAATGAAAAGCGTATGTTAATTAAAGACCTTTTAAAAGGTGATATCAATATGCCAGAAAATGATTTAGATATTGTTATTTTAAAAGGTGACGGGTTGCCAACATATCATTTTGCACATGCCGTTGATGATCATTTAATGGGTACAACACACGTTATTAGAGGGGATGAATGGGTTTCGTCTGTGCCACTTCATATTCAATTGTTTGTTGCTTTGGGATGGAAAGCACCAAAATATGGTCACTATGCGACACTTCAAAAATTGGATAATGGTAATAAACGAAAACTATCCAAACGCCATGATCCAGAAGCAAATATTGTTTATTTTTGGGAAAAAGGATATCCAGAAAAAGCATTGATTGAATACTTGTTGAATTTAATTAATGCCTCATTTGAAGATTGGCGGAATAAAAATCCAGATAAAGATGCTTTTGAATATCCAATGAGTTTTAATAAAATTTCAAATACAGCTGGGGCATTGTTTGATTTTCAAAAATTGCACAGTATTTCAAAAGAAGTTGTTGCTCGTATGACGGCTGATGAGGTGTATGTAGCTGTTCTTAATTGGGCAAAAGAGTATAATGCCCCATTTGCTGAAAAGTTACAGAATAATAAAGATTATGTAACCGCTATTTTGAATATTGAACGTAATATTGGTAAAAAATCCCGTAAAGATTTGATTAAGTGGGAAGATGTTGAAGCTGATATGAGTTATTTCTTTGCTGATTGGGTAAGACCTGATTTGGGAGAATTTAAGGATGAATTACCTTTAAATCCAGATGAAATGCGTCAAATTGGGGTTGATTTTAAGGCTGTTTATAATAAAAATGATGATAAAGATACTTGGTTTAAAAAGATTCAAGAGATAGCTGAAAAACACGGGTTTGCAACGGATACAAAATCATATAAGGCATCACCTGAAAGCTATAAAGGTAGCATCATTGATGTTGCAAATGTTTTGCGGGTGTTGGTAACAGGGCGGACAAAAAGTCCTGATTTATATCAAATTATGCAAATTATGAGTGATGAGTTGTTGTCATCTAGACTTTAATTGTGTGTTCAAGAAAAGGGGTTCCTAAAAATTTTTAGGAACTCTTTTTTTATATTGAAAAATATATTTATAAAATATTCTTGACAAAAAATAAAAAAGGGTTTATACTTATCATAATTAAAGAAACCATGGAGGGTTAAATGAAAAGGAATGAAGAAAAACCAATGTCAAAAACAACAGCTTATATTCTTGCGGGAATATTGGTAATTGGTATGTGTTTGGGTATGGTCATGGGGAATAAAAAATCCCCTAAAGTGGTTAAAAAAGCAGAACCTGCTATGCAATTAAAACAACAAAATCAAGTGGAAAGATAATTATATCAAAGTGAGGGTAAGATGAAACATAATACAGTTTGTAAAGTTGCGGTTAAAGATATTGCCTTTCGTTTGGGGTTAATCGCAATCATGACCGTTATTTGGATTGCTCATTTATATTTGATGATGTTTTAAGTTTACGATATAAGGGAGGAGGCAACAGTTTTTTATTTTTTAAAAAGCTGTTGCTTTTTTTTATAAATGTCGTTAAAATAACCTCATTACTTATTTTTAACAAAAGGATTTTTTATGTCATATACAGAAATTAAATCAGACATGCAAACACGCTTGTCAAAAACTCAAGAAGCTCTTAAAAAAGATTTTTCTGGCCTTCGCACAGGGCGTGCAACAACCGCATTATTAGATGGTGTGATGGTTGAATCATATGGTGCGATTGTGCCTCTTAATCAAGTTGGGAATGTTGCTGTTTCAGATGCAAGAATGCTCACTGTTTCTGTCTGGGATAAATCGATGATTAAAAAGGTTGAAAAAGCTATTGTTGAAGCTGGCCTTGGTTTAAACCCAATGAATGATGGTATCGTAATTCGTATTCCAATTCCACCATTGTCTGAAGAACGTCGTATTGAATTGATTAAAATTGCGGGTAAATATACGGAAACAGCTCGTGTTTCTGTTCGTAATTTGCGTCGTGATGCATTAGATGGGATTAAAAAACTTAAAAATGATAATGAAATCACCGAAGATGAACAAAAACGTTATGAAACCGAAATTCAAAAAATGACAGATGAGGGGATTAAAGCTCTTGATGATGCATTAAAAGCAAAAGAGGCTGAAATTAAACAAATCTAATAGATATGACAGAAGAAAAGCCTCATGCCAGATCGTCATGGGGCTTTTTTGTATCGTGTTAATTGGTGATTTTATTTGATTTTAATAATGTTATATTTGATAGAAATGGCTGTACACTTTTATTTTTACGATAAATCAATTACATAAAAAATTCTTCATCTTCATCAGCAACTTCCATTGCAACAAATTCCTCCTCCTCATCAAGGGAGGAAGAGTTTTCTTTTTGCAGGATGTCCTTTTGAAGCACTGGCTTTCCCAATGGTTCAGATGTAAATAATGCTTTTAAAAGTTCAAGTAGAGTCATGTGTTTTTATCCTTTTTATCGGATAGAAATATAGCTTTTAAATCCGTAAAATGTTTTCCCGTAAAATACAATTCTTTTGTTCTATTATTAAATGAAACTTCTATTTTTTTACTAGCTAAATTTGTAGAAATATCTATATTTTTAATTACGTTTCTTAATTCATTTAAAATTGGTTCATTGTTTCTAACCCATTCAATATATTCTGCTGCACAATTTGGACACAGTGCCAAATATTGATATGGATATTCTCTTTCCATCTTTGAAAAAATTTGAACACTTTCAAAATGATAAGAACCATTTTTCTTTTTAAAAGGAAGTTCATTCTGACAAAACTGACAAATCATAATATCATCTTCGTTTGTATATTCATTTTTAAGATAAACAGTTGTTGTTTCTTTTATATCTGAATTTGTTATTCTAATAGATCGTTCTTTTATTTCATACTGCTGATTTTGGGATGTAGAAAATTCTTCTTCCCGTTTTATTAATCTATTGTGAGCATTTTTAGTTTCAGAGCAAGGAAGAGTTGGTTTTTGTCTTTCTGACCTAATGGATTTTTTAAAAATCTCTTGAATATCAAGACCATTTTCTTCAGCTTGTTTAGCCCATTGAGCGAGAAATTCCATTTGTTGATTATCTTTAAATCCAGCTTTTTGAGCAAATTCGTTTTTTCGTTTTTCTTCCTCAATTCTTTCAGTTTCACTTTCTCCAAAACCAATTGCTTTTAAAACTGGATTATTATAACCATCTTCCGGAATTGTCCAGCCATCTGGTAATCTTTCAAATGTCATATCTTCGGGGCAGTTTCTGTTCCCATCCTTATCTAAAATCCAACAGAGTTTTTTTAATCTATAGATATAAGCAGATGGACATTCATGTCTGGAATCTCTATTATTAGCCATGTAAACAGCTGTTAACGTGTCTTTGCCTGCTTTAATTATTGTTTCCCATATAATTTTAGAAGCTTTTTTTACTCTTCTAGGATGTATCATATCGAAAAAACAATATAATTTATAATCTATGTTACGGCAATAATCAGTTTCATTTTTACCAGATGGATTTAATTTTGTTTCGTATAAAGGATTATCATGACAGTTACTGCTGATAATTTTTATTTCATGCCAAATTCCCAATTCTTTTAATAATAAAATAAAATCTGTTAATTCTTCTTTTTTTAATTTTTCTTTATACTCGGCAGAAAGTTCTTTTTTGCTTCCTTGAAAAAGAAAATTAAAATCATTTTCTTCATAAATATTCCCTAGCATTAAAGAAGATGGTTTATAATAACATTTATCATCTCCAACAACAAAACTTGTTTCACGTAAATCATATCTTTTTGATGGATATTCTTTTATTGCTTGAAGAATTATTTTAATATCTTTAATATTTTCCTCTATTGGAATTTTTTTAATGGGATAATCTGTATATTTTTCAATAAGTTCATCGCAAAGGGTTTCTATTGAATATTCTTTTATTCCCAACTCTTTGAAAATTGAAATCATTTCATAATCTTCTTTTTTGTTTTTTATACAAAGTTCTGAATGTATAAAATCATATTTTTCAAGAATGTCGTTAGAAATATTTCCTTGGGGTTTTAAAAGGGGTTTATCATTTAGACTGATAACATTTTTGGCTTCTGTTAAAAATAAATCTATTGTCGAAACTTTTTCTTGATTATAATCATAATTATTAACATATTCTTTCACTTTTTGATATAACAATTTCAATTGAGGAATTTCTTTTTGTTTTAAAACATCTTTCCATAAGTTTCGTTTTTCAGAATTATACCATGAAATTCTAAGAGGAACATCATAATCAAATATCTTAATTAGATGCCGAAATAATTCATACCAGCCATAAGATCTAATATCTAAATCGTGTAAAAATTTATCAGCCCTTGAATTTCTTTGACTTGCATTTTTAACCCACATGGGTGATTGACAATTATCATCGGTTTCTTCCAAATTTAAGATTTGTGCCAATTCATCATCTGATAAGAATGTATCTATTCTTTCTTCAGAAAAAAACAGCCCTGAAGCTGGGGCAAATTCTCCTGTTTTTGTAGGTGTTAAACTTTCTTCTTGGAATAATTTTATAATTTTAGAATGAAATCCTTTGTAAGCATCTGGTAAATCATCATCTCTATTTGGAAGAATTCGCAAAAAATCAGTAGATAGCATATTGTTATCTTTAATCCAAAATAAACTTTCTTTTTGCAATTCAACAAGAATTGATAAAAGTTTTGCATTATCTTGTGTATCTCTAATACTAGCTCTAGAGATTTCACAGGCAAATGGTGCATTAATTAAAAATTTTAAATGGGAATCCTCTTTTTCAGCTGGAAACCATATAAAAACATTATGCTTTTGTGTTGAAGGAACAATTTTATATAATTTATTTCCATTATTATCTATTTCGGTATCTAATTGGTATGCAATTGATACAGTAGTGGATATTTTATCTTCTGTTTCTATTTTAAAAAAAGGTTCCGTTCTTTGAAATTTTAAATATTCACATTCTTGGTTATGCCAACCTTCTGCACTTAATAAAACAAAATGATTTTCTTCTACTTTTGTAATTATTTGAGTTGTTTTTCCATTTATCCATTTTATATGTGTAATGTTGTTTAAAAATAAAAGTGTTTCAGCTTTTAAGTTTTTTAATCCTTCTAAAATTTCTTGACAGGCAATTTCCTTTGGCTTCTCTTTGCGATTAAAAGGAAATTTAAAATAGGTTATATTAGTATTAGGAAAATCTATTTTTTGTTCGATATTAACACGTTCTGGTATAACCATATCAGTTATTTTAAATTTCCATTTATCAGATATAATTATCGGTGTATTTGTATAGGCATAAACGGCTTTAAATCCCACACCAAATTTTCCCACGCTTGTTCCATCATCTTTTTTTGTACTATTCGCAATATTTGTAATTGAATCTATATCATACAATGAAAATAATTTATTTCCGTTATGGGAAAAAATGAGATAGTCTTTTCTTAAATCAAAAATCACTTCTGTTGCCTGAGCATCTTCAGCATTTTGTATTAATTCATATATAAAATGAGCTTTATCAGGATAAAGGTCAGTTAATAATTTACGAAGACCAATATCAAAATTATTATCTTTGCTTGAGTTAACCCAATCCAGTCTTTTTTTTGCTAATTCCTCAAAAGATTTTACCATGTGTTTTATCCTTTTTTATTCATGCACAATTTTAACAATTCCTGATAAAATAGGTGTTCTATGTATGTCTGCAGTTTTTGAAATTTTATCTAATTCTTTCAATTTGTTTTGATATTCATTTTCAATTTTCAAAATCCAATTTTCTTGCATATCTTTAATCCCAGAAGACCTTTGTTTTGCTACATTTTTTCGAGCATTTGTTGAAACTTCAAGACTTTTTGTTTTGTAATCTTTCCATTGTTGAGTATTAAGTTTGTGGTCTTCAGCGTCTTTTTGCCATAACAAATGAACTTCCTCTTTAATTTTTTGCCAAGCATCTTCAGGGAACTTTGTATCTGGAATTGGAGCTCCAACTTCCAATAAATTCAATAGATTTTCTTCTATCGCCTTTTCTGAACAAATCGCTTTTAATTTAATATTTGGTGTAAAACCTTTGTATTCCCAAGAAAAGATTTGAAAAGGATATTCTCCTTCAGGAATATCATTGTCTATAATTTTGAATGCAGTTCTAATTGGCATTTTAGACTCAAATTCATTTGCTGCAGCTATTACAAGAGGATGTAGCGGCATAATAAATTGAATATTTTGATCTATTCGTGCAGTTCCCATATCAAAAGTAATAGGAATTGTTTGATCAAAACCTTTTAAATAATTTTCCCAACTCTTATATATTTTTCCTTTTCTATGTGGTAATTTTAAATAATCATCCAATAAAAGTTGTTTTACTTCTTTTGATAAACGAAGAGAGCGTTTAGCTCCTGTCCCAGTTATTACATTAGAATTTGTTTTCTTTTGCAAATATGCAATAACTATTTTTTCTAGAGCAATAGGAGATATCCAATAATTTTCAAATTTTTCAACTTCCTTTTCGGATGTTAATTTGTTTGGAATGCAAAATAGTTCTAGTTGATGTTTTTCTAAATCCCTTTGTTCTAAAATACTTTGATAGTGATTTTGAGCAATTTTTTCCAACTTTTTATCTTTTTGCTCAGGAGTTAATTTTGTATTTTCACAAACAGATTTAATTTCATTATGAATTTCACCAAGAATTTCATCACAATCCCCTATACTTTCTTGAAAGATATTAATTCTGTTCAAACATCTATAGTAAATACTTGCATCTATGGTTCCTTGAACGACCATATTGTATATTGCAACTGCTTCACTTTGTTGGCCAAATCTATCAATTCTACCAATTCGTTGCTCAATTTTCATTGGATTCCACGGTAAATCATAATTAATCATTGTATCGCAGAATTGATAATCTAATCCCTCACATCCAACATCAGAGAATAATAACACATCAAAAGAATCAGAATGATTTTCACTTTCTTTAAACCTGTTTCTGATTTGAACTCGTTCGGTATCATCAATTCCACCATGAATTAATCCAACTCGAATCCCTTTGTTTTCAAGTTGTTCTTTTAAGTAAGTTAATGTATGCCTAAATGTACTAAAAACAATTACCTTTTTATTCTCTAATGTTTGTTTTTCTTGAATCACTTTATAAAATGCTTCAAATTTCGGGTCATATGGTGGTAAATTTTCAGCTTCATAGATTAATTGATCAATTTCTTTTTTATATTTAATCAAAATATAATCATCTAATGAATTGCTATCTAAATCTTCATTAGAGGCAGAGATGTCGGAAAAATCTATGTCATCATTTTGAACGGTTTTATTAAAGATGGACCCGATAAGAGGAGATAATCCATGCAAGCAACTGGAAGCTTGGCGTTCTAATGTCGTCATCATGAATTTTACATTTGATGTCCCATGTAATTCTTCGAGTATCTTTGATTTTAAAGATATTAAATTGTCAAAAACAGATTGTTCTTCTTTACTAAATATAGCTTGAACTGTGTTAGAGTGGCGCATGCAAAAATCAGAAGCAACATCTTTTCTTTGAGTTCTGTTAATAATAGTCGAAAATGTGTGCATTTTAGATAAGATATCAATGAGGGTAACTTTTTCTTCTAAAGACAAAACATCTTTTGCTAACATATCCATTACTTGTTTAAAATCAGGTCTTGATTTTATAAGATTCCCACCTGTTGTTTGAATAGCTGATAATAATTCATTTTTTGCGTTATTGTTTTTGTTTGCCCTGATATATCTTATAGCCGCATTTATATGCTTATTTGGTTGGTGCATAATATCAAATGTTTCCTTGTTTGGTAATAAATCTGGGCGTAAAAGATTTAATAAAACAAATAAATCATTATTTCCTAATTGAATAGGGGTTGCTGTTAAAAATACGATAGCTTCTGCAGACAAGCAAAATTGTTCCACAACTTGATGTCTAATTGCTTCTGGATTTTTAAGATGGTGTGCTTCATCCACAATTACTAAATCAAAAGAAGGAAATGGGTTCAATTTTTTTAATATCTCTAAAGTATTTTTATCACAAATTGAAAATGGCAAAATTGCTTTTTTGTATTTTTCAGGCCATTCTCCTTCTATTGAGTATTCATCAATGCAATATTTAAGAGTGGATGAATCTAGTGTTTCAAAATCTTCATCAAATTTTTTCATTTCCTGTTCCCACTTCCTCTCAGAAACGAGTGGTTTAGGGCAAATTACTAAAACAGATTTTAAATCATTTCTTATTTGTAATTCTCTTAAAATTAAACCAGCTTCAATTGTTTTACCAATTCCAACGCCATCTGCAATCAAAATTCTAGGTTGATCCGATTGCATTATTTTAATAACAGGTTTAAACTGATAAGGAATGGAATCGATTCTTGCAGCATTTAAAGAGTACAAGCTTGTCATTAAAGGTTGCCTAATAACAAATGATGTTAAATAATTTCTTACAGTTGATAATGGAATGAATGGATCTTCTTTTTTTTCAATACATTCTATTTGGTTAATATAAAAAGGCTTTATTTCTCCGTTAATAAATACAGATACTTCATTTCCATCAATTGATAAAACAACCCCTGTTATTGATGGGTTTGCTTTTATTCTAACAATTTTGTTTGGTTGTATTTGTTCTAATGATTTTGCTTCAAACGAATTTGTTATAGAAATAGGTTGTGATATATTGGGTTCGATTATATCCTGTTCAATATCCTTAGATTTTATCATCAATTGTTTCACTGATGCTATGAATTCATCATTCGCACCAATTCCAGATAAAAAGAAATATAATGTATCTATATCTCTATTCATTTCTATATCAGAAAAATCATCAGTTTGATGTGCATACTTGTTTCTAATGATTTGCAATTCTTTTAAATAAGATCTTAATTGCGGATTTAAATGATATTTAGAATTTAAATCATACCAGTTCTTGTCAAAAATTCTTAATAAACAAGATAAATCTAATTTATTAAGACTATCAATTTGCTTTTGTTTTATCATTATATCTTGTTGGTATGATAATTTAGGTAAAACCATATTTTCCCAATAATTATCATCAATAGCAGTCATTTTAGTTTGAAGCCAAAAAGATAACTCTTTTTTTGCTTTAAATAAAGCATTTTGAATTTCTATAGAACGATTCATTTTCACTCCTTATAAAATCATTTTAATATTATGTTATACGCTTTTTTTACAAAAGTCTATACCGTAATTCTCGAGTGAGTCTCACTCGGAAAAGTGTTACACGATGTAACAGATTATTCTTTATCTTCATTTTTTGGTTTATATTCTTTAAAAGGTGTATCAGGATACATTTTTAAATAGATATCAAAAAAACGGTAAACCTTTTTATAAGGTAGACCTAGTCTGTGTAATCTGAGTAATTTTCCAGCTATTCCATATTTATTGCTTTTCATAATTTGGTGGGCTTTATATAAATCAAAAATCATTTTTTTTCTCCTTTAAATGAAAAAAAACTGCCTAAATGGGCAGTTTTGTTATGTTAAAAAGTGTTTTTAAGTTTGTAAATTAATTGTATTATATCAATTAGGCGTTGTCAAATAGATGAAGAAAACTCCCTTAAATCTTTCGACTTAAGGGAGAAATGGTGCCGATTAGGTGATTCGAACACCTGACCCACGCATTACGAATGCGTTGCTCTACCAACTGAGCTAAATCGGCATTCCTAACTCATCCACTTATGATAAGGAATGTGCTTTAAAAAAATTAACGCTCAACGCCATACTCTGGTGTTGGTGGTAATGAATTATTAGCTTTAAGTACTTCAGAAAAACCCTTGGCTTGTTCACCATACCCTGTTGCGGCTGCAACACGACCACTAGCAAATGATACAGTGTTATTTTCAAAACCAGCTTTAAAAGCTTCAATATCACCTAGAACTTGTTCACTGTTTTGGGATAATGTTTCGTTATTTGTCATTGCATTTTCCTTTGTCTAACTTTTCTCTATTTTTGCGTAGCATAGCATGTGAAATCAAAACTGTCAACCCTTTTTTTTGATTTTTTTAATTTTTATAAGTTTTAAATAACATATTGTTCTGTTTAACAAAAATAAATTAAAAATCAAATAGGGTTAATTGTTCATTATCTTCTTCATCAGTTTTGGACAAGTGTTTGAACGAAAGAACATCATCTAAAGCTTCTTTCATCAATGGAATGGTGATAGCTCTACCTTGACCTAAGGATAAATTGTCTGCTTTTTCAACCACTTGCTGTACGAGTGAAAAAGAAGTTGGTAATCGTTTTAAAATATATTCAAGCACATTTGGTTGCAACTGCAAATGTTTGTCACTAAACAATTTAATCAATAACATAGCAAGAACATCGACATCAGGCATTAAAATCGTTGTTCGAGGGACCGTGTGCATCCGTGTTGCTAAATCTCTTAATTGAAAGACAGGTTCCTTTGTTGCGGTCATCAACAAAAATTTGCCTTGATCTTTAATTTGATTAAATAAATGGAATAAGGCTCGTTCATTTCTTAATTTATCAACATTCTTAATGACAACTTTATCCACATAATCTGGTAAAATAAAGTATTCATTCAAAATTCGAGCATCAACGTGATAATTTGAAAAAATAGAGGCTAAATGTGTTTTGCCACTTCCTGGTTCGCCACAAATCAAAAACGCAAAATATGGCCAATTTGGGTATCTATCAATCCAACGGACAGCTTCTTCATTACAAGGTGCGACAATAAAATCCGCACGACCAAAAGCTTTGCGATATGAAAGTAAAAGAGGAAGCTGTTCAAAAGATTTATTCATTATCCTCCTTTTTTATCCGTTGCATCAGATGCAGATCTGTTGGCATCTTGAGATGTTAAATAAATGGGTGTTTTTTTATACCACATAATTGTGTGGCGAACAAAAACGGCAATGATAGCGGCAACTGGAACGGCAAGTAAGACACCTAAAAATCCAAATAATGAACCGCCAGCTAATAATGCAAAAATAACCCAAACAGGATGCAATCCAACTTTGTCACCTACTAACTTTGGCGTTAATACATAACTTTCAAGTACTTGTCCAATTAAAAAGACGCTTGCAATACCAATCCAAAGGCCTATTGATGCGGCTTGAACCAATGCCAACAAACAGCTCAAGACAACGCCAGTTAAGAAACCAAAATAAGGTATAAATGACAAAATGCCCGATAATAATCCTACTAAAAGACCAAAATCAAGACCAATAACAGAAAGTGAAATGCCATAAAATAAACCAAGCAACAAACAAACAGACGCTTGCCCTCTGATAAAACCTGATAACGCTCTGTTAATTTCTGAAAAAATGATTTTTGCTTTTCCTTTTGCATTTTCTGGAATCATATCAGCGACCTTTTTTTCAACATGACGCCAATCCCGTAAAACATAAAACAATACAACTGGCGTGATTAAAATAAGAGAAATAATATTAAAGAAAACAATTCCCCCTGTCAACATTTTTAACAGTTTTGTGCTGAGCGTATTAAATAATGAAAAAATAGTTGTTGAAACAGCATCTGAAATTTGTCTTAATTGTTCTTGAGATATATTTTCTTTTGTATAAAGCATAACAGCTTGAATTTTTTGCCATAAGACATCTGCTAAAACTGGGACTTTACCCATTAAAGCTAGAATCTGTGTTTGTAGAATTGGGATTAATATTAAAAAAACACCAATGACAAAAAAACAAAACAAGCCTGTGGTAATTGATGTTGCGAATGTGCGTGAAAGACGACGTTTTTGTAAAGAGACAACAAATGGATGCAAAAAATAAGCTAATATAAACGCCAAAACAAAAGGCAATAATATGCCAGAAATTTCAATTGTAAACCATGTTAGTCCAGCGAGTATTAGAAATATAATCAGTAAAGCTTTTTGAAATTTTGTCATCTTTGCCCTCTTTATAACATATTATTTTCGATACTATTTTCGCCGTTGTCGCCAGCTTGAGTTGGTAACGCGTTTAAATTACCATGCTCATTTATTGAATCATTTGATGTGTTAATGGTTTCATTTGTTGTAGAATGTGTAGAAAGCGGTTCTAAAACTTCTGTTAATAAAAATAAAGGTTGTTCATTTTCGGTTAAACCATAATTTTCAATAAGCATTTGATGTAATTTTAATTTTTGAGCTAATTCCTCAGCACTTCCCCGAAAAGAAATATCAACAGATAATAATTTATTTTTAAAACCTTTGATTTCAACCTGTTCAGCAAAACCAAGTTGATTGATTTTGTCTTTAACTCGTTTTAAATCAGATACCTTTGAAACGGGTGTCACAATATGATAAATTTCAATGGCATTTGTCGTTTTTGTTGAAAGATAAATCCACTTTTTTTTCATATTGCGAAAGGCATCAAAAACAAGATCTTTAACAACTTTTCGAATATCTGTTCTGTCATCTGTTAAGGATAGAGATATATGGGCTTGCGTTGCAGAATTATTTGGTAAAACCTTGGTTTTAACTTCGTACAAATCACCTGTCTTTTTGATATGTAGAATCAGGAGTGATGTAAGTCCGTTTTCATTTAATAATTTTTTATAAGCATTGAATGAGGATTGTTCCCATGCCTTTTGTGCTTCAGCTAATTTGACAGGTGTATTTTCAATCATTTTAATTTGGAAAAGATCAAATGTTGGTTTCTCATTGAGCCAATAGGTATAAATAGGATTGTCTGGGTGAAAAACCAGTGTTTTTGTTTCATCCTCAAATACGGGGATAAGGAGCATCGGTTCGGGGAGTGTATTTAAAAATTGAACGCCCTTTTCAGTTAATAGCTGTCTAATAGGATCGGCTTTAAAACGAACAGTTATGGCACCACTATAATTTTGAGTAGCCATTTTTTCATTTGAGAGAGAAACATCTTGCACAAACGGTGTAATATCTAGTGTTTCATCAAAAATAGCTGCTGCTTCTGTATGAACAATTTTAGAAATCAATTGATTAAATGCTTCCTTTTTTCCAATTTCAACGGCATTTTCCTGTGCTTCAATTACATTTTCGCCTGTTGCAGAAACAGGAATATCAGTTAAAACAAATACATCAGAGGCAGTTGCATTAAAAGAAAGAAAAAATGTTATGAACGCAAATATTTTTTTCATGCCAAGTCCTTTTTTGTTGAAGATTACAGATTAGATTGATATACTCAACATAAACAAATGCTATAAGATGACTCTAATAACAAATTAAGGTTATTTTATCAAATTCAAATAAAAAGAGCAACAAAAAAGAAAGGATAAATGATGGAATATAATGCCGATAACGTATTTGCAAAAATTATTCGCGGAGAGATACCTTGCAATAAGATTTATGAGGATGACTTTGCACTTGCTTTTTATGATATTGCACCCAAAGCAAAAGTACATGCGTTGGTGATTGCAAAAGCAATGGTCGTTGATTTTGCTGATTTTATTGAACATTCAACAGCCGATGAAATTGAAGGATATATGCGTGCAATTGTAAAAACAGCTGAAATTTTGGGTGTAGATGAAACGGGCTATCGTCTTGTGTTTAATTCTGGTGCTGATAGTGGGCAAGAAGTTCCCCATTTGCATGCTCATATTTTGGGGGGAGAGAAGCTCCCAACAAGCCATTTATAAAGATAGGGTATATAAAAAAAGAGCTTCTATTTTTTAGAGGCTCTTTTTTTTGATCGCTATATCGCCTAATCACTTAAAGATTTTTTTGCTTTAAAAGTAAGTGTTAATTGTGTATTTCCACTTGATGTAGCGGTAAACGGACCTGCATCATTCATAAAGTGCATAACGATATTTTTATGTAAATTTGCAAAATGAATAGCATAACAGTGTGTCCCCCTTTTTTGGGTTTCACAAGTAACTTCTTCAATTGTGTAAGCCCGTCCTAACCCCATTCGTGCTTTTTGGTAAAAAGCTTCTAACTCATCGATAGAGCGAATCTGTTTACTGTCTATCAGAGCGATAGATTTATAAATAGTATCTTCGATAAGGGATAATTCAAATTGCAGATTTAAATAGCGATATCCTTGAATCCCAGCGACAGATAATAACCCAACGACGCCAAGGACGGCTAACATTTCAACCATTGTTCGGCCTGTTTCTTGCAATTTTTTTAAAATCATTTTCTCTCCTTATTTATTAAATGTTGTTTTTATCTGTTTGTTTTGACTTTTTTTTGGTTTTTTTCTCAAAAAGTACAGCTGATTTATTGCCATTGTAATATCTTTCAACCATTGTTTGGAACACCACATATAAGGCTGGAATAAAGAAAATTCCAATAAATGACGATACAAACAATCCACCAAAGATTGAAGAACCAATCGCTTGTCTTGCCATTGCACCAGCACCAGATGAAATAACCAAAGGTAGGAACCCTAATAATGCGGCAATAGCGGTCATCATAATAGCTCTAAAGCGCATATGAGCCCCATTGATAGCTGCTTCTTTAATTGAGGCACCTTTAGCATGTTCTTCTTTTGCAAATTCAACTAACAAAATGGCATTTTTTGCTGCTAAAGCAATTAACACAATGATACCAGCTTGAGCATAAAGGTCATTGGTAATAGAACGCATCCATAAGAAACCAACCGCACCAAATAATCCAATAACAATTGAAACCATAACGGGTACAGGGATAATCCAACTTTCATAAAGAGCAACAAGGAACAAATATGCAAATAAGAATGCAAGAACAAAGATAATCGCTGTTTGTGACCCAGCCTCTTGTTCTTGTAAACTCATTCCTGTCCATTGATATTGATATCCAGTTGGCAATACCTTTGCTGAGATTTCTTCCATCGCTTGCATAGCAGAGCCTGAGCTCAAACCAGCAGCAGGTGCCGCAGTAATTTTAACAGAACGATAGTTGTTATAACGTTGGATTGATTGTGCCCCAATTGTTCGTTTAACTGTGATTAAAGAACGTAAAGGAACCATTTCACCTTTTTTATTGCGGATATTGATTTTATAAATATCATCTAAAGTACGCCTGTCTTGAACATCACCTTGAACATTTACTTGCCATGTTCTACCATATAAGTTAAAGTCATTGATATATGTCCCCCCAAGCATTGTTTGCATTGTTGAGAAAATATCAGCTATTTCAACGCCTAAGGCATATGCTTTTTTGCGATCAACAATCACTTCAACACGGGGTGAATCCACGGTGTAAAATGTCATCACACGTTGCAATCTAGGGTCCTTATTCCCTTCTTGAATAATTCGATTGGCAACATTTAAAATAGTTTCAGGTGAATCCCCTTGTGTACTTTGTAAAACGTACTCAGCATCAGAAGTCATACTAATACCTGAAATAGCTGGCATATTAAATGGGAAGATGCGAGCTTCTTTAATATCCATAGTCATCATATAAATTTTGGATATTAAACTATCGACATCTTGCCCCTTTCCTTGGCGTTCAGCATATGGTTTTAAGTGAACGGCAAAGAACCCATTAGAAGATGATTGTACGCCACTCATAATACCATAACCAATAATTGCCATATAAGAGTCAACTTCAGGCATTTGTTTAATGCGTTCTGCTACTTTTTTCATGGCTTCTTCCGTTCTATTCCAAGAGGCACCAGAAGGAAGCTGAACTTCCATCAAAAAAGCCCCCTGATCTTCGGCTGGCAAGAACCCTGATGGTGTAATTTTCATGATTCCCCAAGCAGCTATACCAAACAATATAACGGCAAATACTGATAAAATAGCCGCAGGCATGGTCTTTTTAACAATTTTAGAGTATCCATGACGGCATTTATCAATAAAATTCATAATTTTTTGAACCCATTTAAATGGTTTGTCATTTGCACGCATAATCACCGCTGCAACGGCAGGTGATAATGTTAAAGAGTTTATTCCAGAAATGACCATAGCTGCCGAAATTGCAATAGCAAATTGTCGATACAAAAGACCTGAAATCCCAGGTGTAAATGCTACAGGAACAAATACCGCTAATAACACAAGTGTAATTGCAATAATTGGGGCTGTAATTCGATTCATTGATTTTGAAACAGCCTCTTGCGGTGGCAATTCAGGGTTTTCATGCATAATTGTTTCAACATCTTCGACGACCACAATAGCGTCATCAACCACAATACCAATTGCTAACACTAAAGCTAATAATGAAATAGTATTTGCTGAAACACCAAAAATACTCATTCCAACAAATGCACCAATCAAAGAAACAGGAATAGCAAGTGTTGGAATAATCGTGGCTCTAAAAGTTCCTAAGAAAAAGTATGTTACCAATACAATTAATAAAAAGGCTTCAAAAATAGTTTGGAAAATTTCACCTAAAGAATCCTCAACGAACTCAGCATTGTTAAAAACAGTGCTAAATTGAATTTCGGCAGGCATTTTCTTTTGCAATTCAATCACTTTTTTGTTCACGGCACTTGCAACATCAACAGCGTTTGAGCCTGGTGCTTGGAAAATAGCAATACCCACAGCGGGCAGACCATTATACATGGCACGCATTTCTTCTGATTTAGAACCTAGCTCAATTCTAGCAATGTCTTTTAGATATAGATATGAGCCATCTGTATTTGCTCTAATAACAATATCCCCAAATTCTTCGGGGGTTGAAAGGCGTCCTTGTGTCGTGAGTGAAAATTGAAATTGTTGATCGGGTGTTGATGGCATCACACCGATTCGACCAAGGGAACCTTGTAAATTCTGTCCTTGAATAGCTTTTAACACATCGCTGGTTGATAATTTTAAACTTTTGAGTTTGTCGCTATCAAGCCAAACACGCATAGAATAATCAAGTGTGGAGAACACACGCACATCACCAACACCATTTGTTCTGGCTAATTCATCTTTAATGTTAATGAGCGTGTAGTTTGTTAAAAAGACATCATCATAAGCAGGGTTTGAAGATGAAACCGTAAAAATCTGTAACATAGAGGACATTTTTGATTGAACAATGACCCCTTGTTTTAAAACTTCAGCGGGTAATGTACTTTCAACTTGTTTTAATCTATTTTGAACATTGACAGCTGCAATGTTTGGATCTGTACCAATATTAAAAGTAACACTCAAATTGTAGGAACCATCATCACTGCTGGTTGATGACATATAAAGCATATCTTCAACACCATTGACAACAGACTCAATTTGTTGAGCAACCGTTGATTCAACAACATCAGCACTTGCCCCTGGGTAGGTGGCAGAAACAGAAACAGATGGTGGAACAATGTTAGGATACTGTTCAACAGGCATTGCACTCATACACAATAACCCTGCCAATACAATAACAATAGATAGAACGGTTGCTAAACGTGGTCTTTTAATAAAGGCATCTGATATCATTTATTATTCTCCCTCATTTTGAAAAATGGGTTTTACAAGAGCTTGAGGGGCTATTTTTTGGAACCCTTCTGTTACAATAATTTCACCTGATTGCAAACCAGAAGTGATAACAACGTTAAATCCTTCAAGTTCAGAACCGCGTGTAACATCGCGTTTTTCAATACGATTTTCGCTATTTATTACATAAACATAGGTGCCAAGCATATCTTGTTGGACGGCTTTCATTGGTATAACAATTTCTTTAACAGGGGTCTGACTTTCAAGCGTTACACGTCCATATTGACCAGAAATAAGTTTATTATCAGGATTTGGAAATGAGGCTTTAATTTTGAGTGTATTCATAGCTTCATCAAGTGTTACATCAACGAAATTAATTTTCCCTAATTCAGGATAAACAAGTCCGTCAGAAGTGATAAATTGAACTTTTATAGAATCGGCTTGTTTAAAGTTTTTTTGCAAAAGGAGCATTTCATTTTCACTGACCGAAAAAACCGCATCAATTGGGTTAACTGCAACAACCTCAGCCAATACGCCTGATGATGGTCCAATTAACTCACCAACGGAATAAACAGATTCACCAATTTTGCCATCCATAGGGGCTGTAATTGTTGTGTATTCCAAGTCTTTTTTTGCTAAATCAAGTTTTGCTTCAGCTTGTCCCAAAGATGCTTGAGCAGAGGCATAAGCCGCTTCTTCTGTGTCTAATTTTGATTCGGAAACATCTTTTGTTTTATAAAGAGTTTTGGCTCGTTCATATTGAGCTTTTGTATTTTTAACTGCAGCTTTTGCTTTTGCAACATTGGCCTCAGCTTCACGAACTGTTGCCTCAAAGTTAACTGGCTCAATCACAAAAAGGGGTTGCCCTTTTTTGACAATATCACCTTCTTTAAATAAACGCTCTTGCAAAAATCCTTGAACGCGAGCTCTTAACCCAACTTTATCTTGAGCTTCAATTTTTGCAACAAAACTTGATTTTGGATAAATGTCTTTTAGTTCAACTCTGACCGCATCAACTTCAGTAGCAGGCATTTGTTGTGGTGTAACAAGCGTTGTATGGTGATACGCATAATATCCACCAATACCTAATAGACAAAGAACCCCAAATAAAATTAATCCTTTTCTTGAATGTTTCTTCTTTTTAACTTGAGTTGCGTTCATTAGATTTCTCCTTATTTATACAGTCGTTTAAAAATATGTAGCATTTTTTATTTGAAAAGTCTATAAGAATTTTATATCATTAAGAAAAATATTAGCTCATATAATGGTATGTAAAAAAAGGAGATTTCTGTTATGTCAAAAAAAGAGCCCGTTAAGCAAAAGTCAAAATCATTAAGCGGTAATAAACTTTCTGTGACAAGAGGGTCGGCATTGATGGAGCGGGCGGCACGCAAGTCAATGGTTTCAAAAAAGAAAAGTTCTGCTGCTAAGGCTTTTTTTGATATTAATAAGCAGGGGTTGACGCGTGTTTTTGTTGCAGGCGGGTCACGTTCTGGCAAAGATCCGTTATATGAAGAACAGGCCTATATGTTGGGGGAGGAAATTGGTAAAAAACACTATCGTCTTGATTTTGGTTTGTCATCAAAAGGGATTATGGGTGCTGTTGCAAAAGGTGTGCTTAAAGGTTGGAGTGAAACAAAAACAAAATCAATAGATGAAAAACCTATCCATGCTGTTACAACAAAGGAATATTTGGCTTTGTATCAAAGTGATAGTGTCATTGATGAAGTGTCAGATATTATTGTTTCCCATACATTAGAGGAGCGTAAACAACAGCTTTTGGGGGCTGATTTTGTGATTTTTGCTCCAGGTGGTGTTGGCACATTAGATGAACTTGCTTATGATTGCGTGGCAATGCAAGATGGTTTTTTAAACTTTAAGCCATTTGTTTTGTTTAATGTGCAAGGGTTCTTTTATCACCTGCTTGAATATTTAAAGGAAATTCAAAAAGAAGGGTTTGCAAGTGCCATTCCCTTTATCGTGGCAGATGATAGTTTTGAGGCAAGCGTTGCTTTCGATATGATAGATTTGTTTTATAAAAAAGAGATTGAAAAAAAGCCCACGCATGCTAAATCAATTTTAAATAGATTGATTTATTTATTGCCATATGTCATTTATCGCAGGCATTTGTATCATACAGAAAGTACGAAAATGATTTTGACGAAGATGGATGAGGTGTATAAGCATGGTCTCCCAAAAGAAAAAAAACAATTAGAGGATGATATTGAAACTGCCTATTTGAATAAAGAGATTGAACGGATGTATGAGCGACTTGCTAAGGCGGGTAGGGATACCGCCTCTGTGAGTGATAAGTTGCATAAATTAAAAAGTAGATATCGCCATGGTACTCGCTTTAAAATGCCTCAGTGGTAATATGGATATTTGAATCTTTTTGAATACGCTTAAGATGGTGTTTTAAACACATTTACAATTATTTCAATCTCATTCGATAACACAAAAGAAATTCAAATTTTTTTGAGAGCTAAATTTGGAAAATAGTTAATGAATGATTTTTTAATTTAAGCGGTACTTGATTTTTTAGTGTAAAATTTCCTTGCAAACAAGAGTTATTTTTGATATGCTCTTGTCGTTGGGATGAGCCTAGTCCCAACTAGGGTGTCACAACCCGATTACACCAAGGGCAATGGTCGATTGCTATTATCATAGACCAAAGTCAAAAGGCATCCACTTTTAAAAAGTGTTTTTATGCACATTTATAGGGTGGATGCCTACTGAATAGGAGCATTCGCTCTGAATAAGTAGGACTATCTACTTGGTGTAATAGTTGTGAACATCCACCCGCCTCATTGAGGTGGGTTTCTCTTTGTTATAATCTGGGATAATAAAAAGGAGTGAGATATGGGGAAAGTTTGTACATTTTTTGGACATCGAACAATTTTAAGAACTCCTTTTTGTGTGCAACGGACGCGTGAAGTTATGATTGATTTAATTGAAAATCATGATGTAGATGTGTTTATTTTGGGTGATCATGGGCAATATGACAATTTGTGTTTTTCAATAGCAAGAGATTTAAAGAAACAATATCCCCATATTTGTTTGCACCTTTATTTGCCTTATATAGAAAAACACGGGGAAAATCGTATCAATGAGGGTTACGATAGTATTGAAATAACAGATATTGGGTCTAGATGTCCTTATCGATATAAATTCCCGCGTCGAAATGAAATTATGGTTGCAAGATGTGATTTTTTTGTTTGTTATATTAAGTGGAGTTGGGGTGGTGCTTTTAATGCCCTAAAAATCGCTATGCGAAAGAAAAAACACATTATTAATATTGCAAGGGAAGAAGGCGTTTGTACGTTTAATGAAGATGGTTCATTAAAAGATGATATTTAACCCACAGGCATTGAGTAATTCAAAAATATCAATCGGCTTTATTAAAACCTCATCAAAACCAAGAGATAAGAGTGTTTTCTTATCATTCTCAAAAGCAAAAGCTGTGATGGCGATAAGGGGAATTTTTTTTGTTTTTTTGATGCGTTTTAAATAATAACAAAGTTCGATACCAGAGATGCGGGGTAAGCCGATATCTGTTAAAATAAGATCGGGGGTTACTTTTTTCAATAACATAATTGCCTCTAAGGCAGAACAAGCTTGGATAACTTTTGCCCCACCAGCGGTTAATATATCAAAAAATAAACGCCTGTTTAAAGGGTTGTCTTCTATAAGTAGAATGGTTTTCATCTCTATTATTTAGGTGGTTGTTGTGTTTAATCAAGATGAATTGTAACGTCTTTGAGTGGATAGGTGTAAAGACAACAGTCTTTTTTATAATAGGTCTAAAGCTTTTTGCAAAATGCGAGCGGCAGCATAGGCATCGAGCACTTTTTTTTGCTTTTCTTCTCGCATACAGCGACCAGATAAATATTCACTTGCATATTTTGAAGTATACCGCTCATCAATCAAAAAAACAGGTAATGCATATTTTTCACTCACACGATTTGAAAAAAGACGTACTTGACGAGCAATATCCCCCTCATTCCCATCTGTCTGAAGGGGAAGCCCAACAACAATTGCTTTGACTTCTTTTGCAGGGATAATATCGTCAAGTTCTTTTAGTTGATAGATGATTTTAAAAGGAGTTGCTATTTTTTGTGATTGATCGCAAAGGGCAAGTCCAATACGACGCATGCCATAATCAATACCAAGGATAACGCAATCCTTAGGAAAAAGTTTTTTTCCTTCCGTGAATAAAAAAACTTGTGTTTTTGTTTGGTTTTCGCTAATATTACTCATCACTATTTTTATACGAGGAAATGCTTAATTATGCAAGTAAAAAAAATTGTTATGGCATCAGATCATGCTGCTTGTTCGTTAAAAGCTTTTTTAAAAGAGGCACTTTTAGCCAAAGGGTATGAAATTATTGATTGTGGAACAAATAGTTCAGAACAATCTGTTGACTATCCTGATGAGGCATATTTACTGGCAAAAGTTTTGAAAAATAATGAGGCTGATGTTGGCATTTTACTTTGTGGTTCGGGTATTGGTATGAGTATTGCGGTGAATAGGTATGCACATATTCGTGGTGCTTTAGTACATTCGGTTGAATATGCAAAATTAGCACGCCAGCATAATGATGCAAATGTTTTGGTTCTGGGTGGGCGTTTTTTAGAGCCTGATACAGCACTTGAAATAACAAATATATTTTTAACAACAGATTTTGAAGGGGGTAGACACGCTCTGCGAGTCGCAAAATTAGGAGGTATGCCACATGATTTTAAATGATTCATATATGTATTTTCATCAACCATTGGAACAAACAGATCCCGTTTTATCGCGGATGTTGACAAAAGAATTGTGGCGTCAACAAGATCATATCGAATTGATTGCCTCTGAAAATATTGTTTCAAAAGCAGTGTTAGAGGCTGCGGGTAGTGTCCTGACAAACAAATATGCAGAGGGGTACGCTTCAAAACGGTATTACCATGGTTGCGAATGTGTGGATGAGGTGGAGTTGCTTGCTATCGAACGGGCAAAAAAGTTGTTTAATGCCTCTTATGCAAATGTACAACCACATTCTGGGTCACAAGCAAATTCAGCAGTTTATTTGGCTTTGTTAGAGCCAAATGACACAATTTTAGGTATGAGCCTTGATGCTGGCGGACACTTAACGCATGGGTACAAAGCCTCCTCATCTGGTAAATATTATAAGAGCGTGTCTTATGGTGTAAATACTAATGGATATATTGATTATGATGCTGTTGAGCGTTTGGCTGATGAAAACAAACCCCGCCTTATCATAGCAGGTGGATCTGCTTATCCCCGTCAAATTGATTATAAAAAATTTCGTGCAATTGCTGATAAGGTTGGTGCTTATTTAATGGTTGATATGGCACATTTTGCTGGTCTTGTGGCGGGCGGTGTGCTTGAAAACCCACTCAATTACGCAGATGTTGTAACAACGACAACGCATAAGACATTGCGTGGTCCACGTGGGGGTATGATATTAACGAACAATAAGGAAATTGCAAAAAAGATTAATTCAGCTGTGTTTCCAGGCTTGCAAGGTGGTCCTTTGATGCATATTATTGCAGCTAAAGCGGTTGCTTTTGGTGAAGATTTGCAAGACTCATTCAAAGAATATGCCAAAAATGTGGTAAATAATGCAGGCATTCTTGCTAAAACACTTAAATCAAAAGGGTACAATCTTGTTTCAGGAGGGACAGATACGCACTTGATTTTAATAGATTTACGCTCAAAATCGATTACTGGTGCGGCTGCTTGTGATGCTTTGGCTGAGGCTGGAATTATCTGTAATAAAAATAGTGTGCCAAATGATCCTGAAAAACCAACCGTCACATCTGGTTTGCGTGTGGGAACGCCAGCAGGAACAACAAGAGGTTTTGGTGATAAAGAATTTGAAGAAATTGGTTTAATGATTGTGGAAGTTTTAGATGCTTTGACACAAGGTACTGAAGAAACTGAAAAAGCCATTTTATCAGTTCGTAAGAAAGTGCAAGAACTGTGTTTGAAATTTCCCATTTATGATTCAGCAAAGGTATAGGTATGAAGTGCCCTTTTTGTGGAAAAGCAGCCAGTCAAGTTAAAGATTCTCGCCCGAGCGAGGATGGGACATCAATTCGTAGACGCAGGTGCTGTCCTGAGTGTGGGGGGCGTTTTACAACGTTTGAGTATATTCAAAGTCAAGATTTGGTTGTTGTGAAAAAAAATGATGTGCGGGTCCCTTTTGAGCGGGAAAAACTCTATCGCTCTATTCATTTGGCTTTGCGTAAGCGTGAGGTTGATGAAGAAAGGATGGATCAAATTGTGGCTAAGATTATTCAGGCACTAGAGGATAAAGGAGCTCTTGAAATTAAATCAAGTGAGATTGGCGAATTGGTGATGAATACGCTTTTAAAAATTGATAAAGTGGCATATGTACGATATGCCTCGGTATACAAAAATTTCACAACAATGGAAGATTTTAAAGAATTTGCAGCTAAATTAATGGAGGTCGATGAATGACAGATACAAATCCAAATCAAAAATTTACAAATGCCCGTTTAATGGCGGTGCAAGCTTGTTATGCGAAAGAAATGAATGATGAAAAGTGGGATAAGATTACTTCAAGATTTTTGCTTGGTGAAATTGGTGGACAAGTAATTGAAGATGGCGTTGCAGGTCGTGAAAAATATGTCAATATTCAACCAGCTGACGCTTCTTTGTTCACAAAACTTATTAAAGAGTATCAAGATAAAGAGGATATGATTAATGAGATTATTCGCACGAATTTGGGTGAAAAGTTAGATTTTGATAGAATGGAAATTTTGTTAAAATGTATTTTAAGAATGGGATTAACGGAGTTTTATGTAAATCCGACATTACCAAGTGCGATTATCGTTAATGAATATGTGGATATGACGCGTGCTTTTTTCAGTGGTGTTGAGGCAAAAGTTGTTAATGCATTGCTTGATAAATTTGCTAAGGTCATGCGTGGTTAAATTATACATAAATTCATTGACAAAATTAAAATAAAGAGCTATATTTACAAGCTCTTTATTTTTTTTAAGATTAAATATGAATTATGCATGAATGTGTTGAAACAAAACGGCTTATCTTACATCGCCATATTTTTGATGATGGTACTGTTTTGGCACAAATGAATAAAAAAAATTGTTGTTCATCACCGCAGGCTCTTTCTTTATTTTTAAAACATAATCAAGAGCTGATAAGTGGTATTTTTGGTTGGTGGTTGGATGTTGCATCACCATATTCAGCGGGATGGCATATTCATGATGATGCAAGAGCTTGGCGTCATAAAGAACAGTTGCAATATTATATCTATGAAAAAGAAACGCAAAAATGTGTGGGTATTTTTTGTGCGTTAATTAAGAATAATGAAGCCTATGTTCTTGCTTGGCTTTCAAAAGAGGGGCAAAAAAAAGGGTATGCAAGTGAGGTTGCTCTTTCATTTGAAAAAGAGCTTTTTGAAACGTTAGGTGTTGATAAAATTAAATACGAATGCTTTAATTTAAATCCGTATAAAAAACGTGTTGCATCATTTTTAATAAAGATGAATTATCAAGAAGAAATAACACCAAATTCAAGTACGCTTTGGATTAAAACGAGAGATGATTATTTTAAAATTATGGGTGTTAAACCATTATTAATTAAATCAAAAAAAATAGGTGTTTCCTTTTTTAACCGATTTAAAAATATATTTGTTCGAGAAGTATAAATTTAGTAAAAAACTTTAAACAAGCCAACAAAAATAATAATTAAAAAACAATTATTATCAAAGGGTTTCTTGCAAAATATTTATTGTAAAAAAAAGGACATTTAATTTTCCCATTTGTATATTTTTTTAATACAGGATAAAAAAATCAAAAAAAACACTTTTATTTCAATAAGTATTAAAAATAATTTGTAAAAATTTTTAATTCCATGATATAATTAATCTATGGGAAGATTAAATGTTCCTTTTTTGGGTAAAAAAGTATGGAGGCTAATATGAATACTGAATTAAAAAGAGAAGTAGAAGAATTAAGAGAAGCTTTGAGGGCAAAGGAAGAAGCATTAGCTCATCAACAAGACCTTGAACAAAAAAAACAGCAAGACGAATACAATCAAAGACGTCAACAAAGAAGAGCTGCTTATATGCGTGCGACAGGGGGTAAGGACCTGCCAAAGGAAGGTATTTATATA
>CALARE010000093.1 GCA_937888725.1 uncultured Alphaproteobacteria bacterium
ATGCGTTTGCGTCAAATGGCACAAATAGCTATTTGGATAACACCTATCTGAACAACAACACATTCGGTTTGGGTGAGAACAACTACTTGAACAATAATGCGTTTGCATCAAATGGCACAAATAGTTATTTGGACAACACCTATCTGAACAACAACACATTCGGTTTGAGTGAGAACAACTACTTGAACAATAATGCGTTTGCGTCAAATGGCACAAATAGCTATTTGGATAACACCTATCTGAACAATAACACATTCGGTTTGAGTGGTAATAACTACTTGAACAATAATGCGTTTGCGTCAAATGATGTCAACGGTTATTTGGATAACACCTATCTGAACAACAATACATTCGGTTTGAGTGGTAATAACTACTTGAACAATAATGCGTTTGCGTCAAATGACACAAATAGCTATTTGGATAACAATGTCATCACGACGAATGAGTATGATTCACTTTTTGCACCTTTGCCACTCAATCAAAACAGTGTGCGATTTGCCGACAATCCATCCATAACCACCAACAAGACAAAAGCTAACAATCTCGATTGGGGTGCCATCTATAAAGCTCTCTTTGGCGTAAAACCTGCCGTTGCAGGCACATTAGATGGACAAGGACAAGTAATTCCAGCTCATGGGATTATACCTGATCCAAATTTTGTGCCAAATAGCCGAGATTACAACAGTGAAGAATATACAAATTTGTTAATGGGTTATGCTCCATTAGCCTCTTATTATGAGGGGGATATTAACGGTGCATATCCTGATTCTAAGTATTTGCTAACAGCAGGTCGAGGCTATCATCTTTTGGATAAAGAGCGTGTTTTACGTTCTGGGATATTAGAGAAAATGCAAAAACAATATCCAGATAGAGATGTTTATCAAATGTATGTGGCAGATTTTGAGGCACTTAAAAAAACATTGCAAGAAAGAGCAAAAAGGGAAGGTAAAGAGGATTATTTAACAAAAAATCCGTATTTAGCTGATTCAAAAGTGGAAGAAATAAAAGATTTTAGAGAAAAATATCCGCTTCCATCATCTGAAAAAGGGCATGAACTATTTGTTGAATACTTTAAAAAAGAAGGTCTTAATCGGTTAATCAATGCACTTGATGAATATCAAATCGATTTGTTCAAATTACCTAAATGGATACAGTATAATTTGCTTGATATTGCGTACAACCCTGGAAACCCTTTGTATAATGGCAAAGGTAAAAAAAGCGGTTGGCACAATTTACTCATTGCTGTTAAAAATGGTGATTGGGATAGAGTGACAAGAGAACTCAATCGTATCAATGTTGGTGCCAAGCGTAACAACGGAAATTTAATCACAGCATACAATGCTGAAAATCCAGCAATTGGTGATGTTGATATTAGAGCTCTTTTCGAAAATACAAAATTTATCGACTTTGAACGCCAGCCAATTACCAAAGAATGGTTGTTGGAAAATGAGGATATCATGACACCTTTATTCCAAAAATATCAGAGAGAGAGGCGTTAAAAACGCCTCTTTCACTTATTCTTTAGGATTTAATAAACAAGCGTTACCCAGTTCGGGAGCACTAACGTAATCTAAACTAAAAGAGCCACCTTTCTCATAATTTTCCAAAAAGTAATTTTTTACAATAGAACCATATTCTCCATTTTCTTCAAAGACATAAATGTCAAATTTTCCTGGAGCCCAAGAACCCCAAGGGCATTTTAGGATGGTCTTATCCACCTCATCAAGAAGGATTTCACACCCCAATTCGGGGCATTGTTCGAGTGAATAGCCATAACTGGTTGTATAATAAATGGCATCCTTTGTCACAATCATAAAACAGTTATTGCCAGCTCTTGTGGTGCTACCAAGGATATAATTTAAAGCTTTTTGTTTGAATTTATGGGATAAATCGGGATTACATTGTTTGATTAATTTTTCTCGCACCTCAGCACAAGAGGCAAATTCTTCTGGCTCGCCATCTGCTAAGGTTTGAGAACTTACCCCCAATACGCCCAAAAACAATGCGACACTTGCAATGAATGCTGTTCTAGAAATTTTTTGAAAATACATTTTAACCTCCTTATTTTTTTTAAAAGGTAGCACAGCCCATATCAAAAGTCAAGGGACAGATACTTTAAATACGCTCCAACAATATATTAAATAATCATAAATCCCCTTGACTAACGCACCTTTTTATGGTATATTCAAAAGAACAAAAGCAAAACAAAACATTGAAAAGGAAGTTTCAATGCAACAGGTGAAAACTTTTTTTCAGCATATTATCAAATGGTTATTAAAGAGTTGTCTGTTAATAATGGGTGTTGCGGTTATGTGTTTTTCAACAGCGATTGGCTATTTGATGGCACAAGAATTTAAAAATCGTCCTCATTATTATAATAAACGCTAAAAGGAGAGTTTAATAATGAAAAAAGTGTTTTTTTTATGTTTTTTGCTGGCATTTCAGCCAGCGTATGGGGTGGATAAAAAAGCCTGTTTAACTGATATCAATCAACTTGAAGCTGAGCTTAAAAATTGCACTGTTTCATATGATGATAATGCCTCAACTGCAGATATGAATAATGCGACTTATGATGCAACAGATTGTGCTATTCGTGTCATGGATAAGGTTTTTGAAAAGTATTATTCAAACACGCTTAATGAATCAAAAGCTCTTTTTAATCAATTGGTTAAAAGTGTTTATGCGTATGCTCACCACTTGCAACAATCAAGTGATTATGCTCGTGTTCATTATTTGGGGACAATGTACAATACAATGGCGATTTCAACAGCTGATAAAGTGATAAACGACTTTGTTCAAAGTTATTTGGATGAAATAAAAGCTCAGTGTAAAGATTATGATTAAAAAGATTTAATCTACCAAAAATAAGTCCGTTTTAGGGACAAAATATCCCACTGAGGACTGTGAAACGCTTATATCGCCATATATCAAAAAATATGATAAATAATCATAAATCCCTTGACTAACGCACCTTTTTATGGTATATTCAAAAGAACAAAAAGAGAATATTTAATATAAATAGGTGCTATATGCCAACGGAAAAAGAATTTGATATTTCATGGTTTATTATTATATTGTTTGTATTTCCAATTTGTTTTGTGATATTTTTTGCATTTGGATTTTATGAAGGGATGTATTATAACACCAAAGAGGTTGATCAAGAACACATTGCTATTTGTATGAAATATGGTGGCTCAAAATACTCATGTAATGATGAGATTTATTGATAGGTGGTGTGATGAGAAAAGATGTAAAACAGGTTATATATATTATCCTTTTTTGTGCGATCAGCTATTTTTTGGGTTTTTCATATGCTGCCTTCCCGTTTAAAAAATTCGATAAAGGGCGTGCTGTTTTTATTGAAAATTGTATGAAAACGGGGAAGACTGAGGAGTTGTGTATCGATAATTTTCATGGTTTCCCAAAGGGTGAGAGCACTGGGCAAGAGATTCAATAAAAATAGCTGAAAATTCTGCTTGATAGATGCACCTTTTTATGGTGTATTCAAAAGAACAAAAGCAAAACAAAGCATTAAAAAGGAAAGCTCTAATGCAACAGGTGAAAACTTTTTTAAATCAATTAAAAACAACGTTAGCTGAAAGCAAAAAAACGCTGGTTCCGTTCAAATGGAGTATTGGTTTTTATGTGTTGTTTTTGATGTATGCCTATTTTAATTATTTATATCCTTGTCCTAAAAATTATTTTATATGGAATGGCAAAATTTGGTATCATTATACACCAGAACTTTATCAAGCGGGTATGGAACTTGCTTTATTGATATTAATTCTTATTCTATTTCTTGCCTTAAGTAATATAAAAAATCATCCAAGATTGGCACGACTTATTTTATTAAGCCCTTGGATATTGTTGGGTCTTGGGTTGATTAAGATGCTGATTTATTGGCTCTTTTCTTTAGTATAGGGTAGGGTTATGAAAAACCAATTACAAATGGCAAAAAAAGTATTTAAATGGATTATGGCTTGTTTGGGTCGTGGTTTGATTGTGCTTATTCCCTTGGGATATGTGACAATGTTGTTGTTAGATGTGGCGGTTTTTGCACACTATCATTATAAAGATGTCACAGAGATTGTTTGGCTTGAATGTTTGGGCGGGTTGTTTTATCTTGTTTGCTTGTGGTGTATTTTAACACCTGTTCGAAGGGGTCGCTGGATAGTGCTATTTGCTCTTTGGATTTTGATTGAAGCCTTTGTGTCGTTGAATAGTGATTTGAAAAAAATATATCAGCACAGTAAATGTTTAGAGAGTTCTTCTATCGCTTGCCCCAAAGATGTTGTTTTAAACGGTGGATGAATTTTAATTCAACAATCAAGACCTCAAACCAATGCCCCAAAGCCCGTAAGGGCTACTTTTACCTCGATGTATTGGATGGGTTAAGAGCAAGGTATAAAGAGCAAAATAGGAGGTAAATCGTCAAGC
>CALARE010000094.1 GCA_937888725.1 uncultured Alphaproteobacteria bacterium
AAGAAACTCTCCTTGCTTTTTAAAGCTGTGCTTAAATGGAAATAGAATATTCAAATTATCTGTTGCAATCAATCTAAGTATAGCATTTGCCAAACCTCCTCCTACGGTTCGACCCCTCATCAATTAGTTATAAAAAAACCGCCAAACGGCGGTCTTTTTAAACTATCGAAATGAGAGGATTATTCGTGCCATACGGCACTCACCCACAAGGGGCTGTCTCGCAAAAGCTCGACATTGGCTAAAGCCCCGAACCTCCTCCTACGGTTCGACCCCTCATCAATTAGTTATAAAAAAACCGCCAAACGGCGGTCTTTTTAAACTATCGAAATGAGAGGATTATTCGTGCCATACGGCACTCACCCACAAGGGGCTGTCTCGCAAAAGCTCGACATTGGCTAAAGCCTCGAACCTCCTCCTACGGTTCTAATCCCTCATCGATTAGTTATAAAAAAACGCACCACAAGAGTGCGCTTTTTTAAACTATCGAAATGAGAGGATTTGAACCTCCGGCCCCTGCGTCCCGAACACAGTGCTCTACCAGGCTGAGCTACATTTCGTACAAGCTGATTTTTACGCCTTTTGGCAAAAATTGTCAAGAGGTTTTTTGCTCTTATTTTAAATGATTATCTCGTAAAAACGACCGTTTCATTAATCCTTTTTTCGAAACAAATGAATTTGTGTTTTAAAATAATCGATGGTTTTATCTAACCCTTCATCAAGCATAATTTTAGGTTCCCAACCAAATTTTGTTTTGGCAAGTGTGATATCAGGCTTTCTTTGTGTGGGGTCATCTGAGGGTAAATCTTTGTAAATAACCTTTGCCGTGCCATTGATTTTAGATATAACCTTTTCGGCCAGCTCTTTAATTGTAAATTCCCCAGGGTTGCCAATATTAACAGGGCCCGTAAAATCTTTTTCAGCGTTCATCACTTTGATAAGGATATCTATTAAATCATCCACATAGCAAAAGGATCTGGTTTGTGAGCCTGTGCCATAAATGGTGATATCTTGGCCAGAAAGTGCTTGACAGATAAAGTTTGAAACAACCCTGCCATCATTAGGGTCCATATGAGGGCCATAGGTGTTAAAAATACGAACAATCTTAATGTCTACGCCTTCGTGCCGATGGTAATCAAAAAATAAGCTTTCAGCACAGCGTTTACCTTCATCATAACAGGCTCTAATCCCAATCGGGTTGACATTGCCACGGTAAGATTCGTTTTGTGGGTGTTGGAGAGGATCCCCATAAACTTCAGAGGTTGAGGTTTGCAAAATCGTTGCTTGATGCTGTTTTGCCAATTCTAACATATTAATGGCACCCAAAACGCATGTTTTTGTCGTTTTGATGGAATAGCTCCCTTGATAGGCTGGTGGAGAAGCAGGACATGCCATATTGTAAATCTGATCGATCTTTTCATGAATGGTTAAGGCCTCGCAAATATCATGTTCAATAAAATTAAAATGTGGGTGATTAATGATGTTTTGAACGTTGCTTAATCGACCTGTATAGTTGTTATCAACACAGATGACTTTGTTCCCCTCATGAATTAAACGGGTGCAAAGGTTTGAACCTAAAAAGCCAGTTCCGCCTGTTACTAATATTGTTTTCATTTGTTTCCTCATATCAGATAAATAACTTATTTTATAAAATGCTAACATAAAAGTGGTAAACAGGCAAGTAGATTTTAGTGCTATTTATTTTGATGCGTGACAATATTGTGAGATAGTTTTTCTTGACGAAATGCCTTTTGAGGTATAAAATACATAAATAAATAGGAGGATAAAATGCTTGTTCGTTTGTTTGTTTTTGCACTTGTTTTATGTCTTAGTTATAACTCTTATGCTCGTTCTGGTGCGTATTTTTCGCTCCGTGCTGGTTTGAGTGATACACGAGAGACAAGTGAAATTGATACACATGAAGCCTCTTTTTCGCCATCGGGTGCTGTAGGGGTTTATATGGGGCCTTTACGGGGTGAAATTGAATATACCTATCAATCATCAGCTGATTTGGCTGAAGATGGGATGGATGATAAACTTGTAACAGCTGAATTTCAACGTGTTATGGCTAATGGTTATTTAGATTTAAGAGTTACACGCAATGTTATTCCTTATTTAACAGCAGGAGCGGGGATTGCTCGCCATAATATTGAGGTGTTGGAAGAAAAAATTTCAGGCTCAAATTTTGCATGGAATGTGGGAGCAGGGGTTGGTTTTCGTCTAACACGCAATTTGACAGCTGATACAGGTATTCGTTATGTAGATTTGGGGAAAGTTGAGCTCAATAATGGGGAGAAAGAACTCACTTTTGACACAGTTGAAACATTTGCAGGTTTGCGTTTTATGTTTTAGGCGTTTTAATTTATCCTTTTGCTAATATTTTTTTAAGGTATTGTCCTGTATAACTTGCCTCAATTTGAGCAATTTCTTCTGGTGTGCCTTTGGCGACAATTTGACCGCCACCATTGCCCCCTTCAGGTCCCATATCAATGATGTAATCAGCTGTTTTAATCACATCAAGATTATGCTCAATGACAACAACGCTATTGCCTTGTTCAACTAAGGCGTGTAGCACATCTAAAAGTTTTTGCACATCGGCAAAATGAAGCCCTGTTGTTGGTTCATCAAGGATGTAAAGCGTTTTGCCTGTCCCTTTTTTAGACAGTTCTTTAGCAAGTTTAATGCGTTGAGCTTCACCCCCAGAAAGTGTAACAGCGGATTGCCCCAATGAAATATAACCAAGACCTACTTTTTTAAGTAATAAACATTTGTCCCTGATAGAAGGGATATGTTCAAAAAATTCTGATGCCTCATCAACGGTCATATCCAATACATCAGCAATAGATTTCCCGCGATAAGTAACTTCTAACGTCTCAGGATTGTACCGTTTACCATGGCAGGCATCACAAGCCACATAAACGTCTGGTAAAAAGTGCATTTCAATTTTAAGAACACCATCACCCCCACATGATTCACAGCGTCCCCCTTTGACATTAAAGGAAAAACGCCCAGCCTTATAGCCACGCACCTTTGCTTCAGGCAGCCCTGCAAACCATTCGCGTATCGTTGAAAAGATGCCCACATATGTGGCGGGATTAGATCTGGGTGTCCTACCAATAGGGCTTTGATCGATGTCAATAATTTTATCAATATAACCCATACCTCTCATCCGTGTGTATGCCCCAGGTGTATCACTTGATTTATTGATAATTTTGTTAAGACCTTTGTAAAGCGTTTCAATAACAAGGGAAGATTTTCCTCCACCAGAAACACCTGTCACACAGGTAAAAGTACCGAGTGGAATTTTTGCATTCACATTTTTCAAATTGTTCACTGAGGCACCTTCAATTTCAATAAATTTACCATTTCCCTTTCTGCGTTTGGTTGGAATAATAATTTTACGCATGCCTGATAAGAATTGCCCTGTTGTCGAAATGGGGTTTTCCATAATGTCTTTAGGGGTTCCTTGGGCGACCAAATGGCCACCATGGCGACCTGCTTCAGGCCCAATATCAAGCACATAATCAGCCGCTTTAATCGCATCTTCATCGTGTTCAACCACAATGACGGTGTTGCCTAAATTACGCAAGTGGATAAGTGTTTCTAATAATTTGTCATTGTCCCGTTGGTGCAACCCAATGGAGGGTTCATCTAATACATATAAAACCCCTGTTAAGCCCGAACCGATTTGGCTTGCCAAACGGATGCGTTGGGATTCGCCTCCAGATAGGGTACCACTCATTCTGTCAAGGGATAAATAGCCAAGACCGACATTGTTTAAAAAGAGAAGTCGATCATTAATTTCTTTTAAAATGCGTTTGGCAATTTCTTGTTTTTGAGGGGATAAGTGATTAGGGATGTTTAAAAACCATTCTTTTGCCTCTTGAATAGAGGTGTGTGTGGCTTGGCTGATTGTTTTATTTGCAATTTTAACAGCAAGAGCCTCAGGGCGTAAGCGTTCACCATGACAAGATTCACAGGTGGAATTGGATTGGTATTTTGACAATTCTTCACGCATCCATTCAGATGTTGTTTCCATAAAACGGCGTTCCATATTGGGAATCACCCCTTCAAACGGTCTAAATTTTCCTTGATCGCCATATAAAATAGCCTGTTGAACATCGCTAGGTAATTGTACCCATGGCGTATCAATATCCACCTTGAGTGTATGAAGCATTAATTTTAAAATCCCATCATACCATTGGAACATGTCGCCGTTTGAATTGCTCCACGGTTTAATGGCTCCTTGTCGAATGGTTTTAAGTGGGTCTGGAATAACTTTTTGTGGGTCGACATACAGTTTAAAGCCAAGACCCGCACATTCAGGACAAGCTCCTTGCGGATTGTTGAATGAAAAAAGAGGTGGTTCCAAATCTTTGATGGTAAATCCGCTGACAGGGCAGGAAAATTTTTCAGAAAAGAGTTTTTCTTCTCCCGTATCATACCGTTGCATAATTACCAAACCGTCAGCTAAGGCTAAAGCTTTTTCAACCGCTTGTGCAAGTCGGCTTTCAATCCCTTCTTTAATCATAAGTCGATCAACAACAACGCTGATGGTATGCTTTTTATTTTTATCTAGTTCAGGTGTTTGTTCAATGTCATACATCTCTCCATCAATTTTGAGACGTGCAAACCCCTTTTTTTGCCATTCGGCAATTTCTTTTTTATATTCACCCTTGCGTTCACGCACAGCAGGTGCAAGGATGAGAATTCGCGTCCCTTGCTCCTCTTTTAAAATATGGGTGACAATTTGGGGAATGGTTTGTGCCTCAATCGGCAACCCTGTAACAGGAGAGTAGGGGGTGCCAACTCTTGCCCATAATAAACGCATATAATCATAAATCTCTGTGATGGTGCCAACAGTAGAACGTGGATTTTTAGAGGTGGTTTTTTGTTCAATTGAAATGGCAGGGGATAGTCCCTCAATCATATCGACATCAGGTTTTTTCATCAACTCTAAAAATTGACGTGCATAGGCGGATAAACTTTCAACATATCGGCGTTGACCCTCAGCATAAATGGTATCAAAAGCAAGTGATGATTTGCCAGAACCAGAAAGCCCCGTAATTACAACAAGCTGATTTTTAGGAATATCAACATCAATATTTTTAAGATTATGTTCTCTAGCCCCACGGATGGAAATAAATTTTTTCATGCACACCTCATCTGATAAGCTTTTAAAATGGTGGTTTATTATAATGTATTTTTAATAAAAAATCAATTAAATTTTAAAGGGATATACTTTAATGTGTGGATAAATCTTTTTTAAAGAATATCCCTTGATTTTTTGCTGGATTTAAGGTATCTTTATCGACACTGAAAGGATAAAAATGACTGAAATATTAAACTATGATTTTAAAATTTTGTTAGATCCAAAAAATGTTCCTGTTTTTGAAGATGCTTTGTCTGAAGTGGCATCAGCTGTTTTGACGGTGATGATTGAAAAAGGGGAAAACAAAGGTTTATGGGAATTGCAAGCTATTTTTGAGGGTAAACCTAATGAAGATGAAATTGGTTTTATCGTTGGACAAGCCTCATCAATGGTGGGGATTGAAAAACCCAAGATTCAAATCAATCCAATGGAAAATAAAAATTGGCTTTTGGAATGTTATCAAAGTTTCAAACCGCTTTCAATTGGAAAATATTATATTTATGGCTCCCATATTGATGAAAAGGTGCCAGCGGGGATGATCCCACTTCAAATTGATGCAGCAACTGCCTTTGGAACGGGTGAACATCAAACAACAAACGGATGCTTAACGGCACTTAATGAGCTTGATTTTGTGCCAAATAAGGTGATTGATGTAGGATGTGGTTCGGGTATTTTGTCAATGGCTTATGCAAAAACGTTTAATAAAAAAGTGGATGCCGTTGATATTGACCCAGAATCGGTGCGTGTTGCAACTGAAAATGCAAAGATTAATGGCCTTTCAGATTTGATGTGCGTTTGGTCAAGTAATGGTTATCAAGATGTTAAAGATACCTATGATTTGGTTTTGTGCAACATTTTGGCACGCCCATTGATGGATATGGCCTCAGATTTAAAAGCACATTTGAATGAGGGCGGTATAGCTATTCTTTCAGGTTTTTTAAACAGACAAGAACGCTGGGTGTTAAAAGCTCATACCGATATTGGTTTTAAATTTATTAAACGTTATCGTGTAAATGGATGGAGTACGCTGGTTATTCAAAAGGGATAAAGATGACAGATTTACTTCAAAAAATGCGTCAGGATATGGCGAGGCAAAATTTAGATGCGGTGCTTGTTTTAAAAAGTGACCCCTTTTTATCGGGTTATTATCCACCTTATAAAAACAGGTTAAAGAAAGTAACGGGTTTTTCTGGCTCTGATGGGGTTGCCCTTGTTTTGAAAGAAAAGGGTGTTTTGTTTGTTGATTCAAGGTATACCGAACAAGCAAAAGGCGAAACAGATTTTGAAGTGTTGGAAGTTCCCCGTGATACAAGGTTATCCCTTTGGTTAAAAGAATATATGAGGGGTAAAAAAATCGCCTTTGATGGGGATGTACATTCGTTTATGTGGTATGAAACGATGATGATGCAATTAAAAGAGTGCGATATTTCTTTTATTGCGTTAGATAGTAAAACACTTAAAAATTGGTTTTCTGTCCCAGCTTTTAAACAAAAGACATTTGATTATCCCCTTTGTTATACTGGTCAAGCAACAAATGATAAAATGAAACAAGTGCAACGATATTTATGTGAAAAAGAGTTAGATGTTGGCCTTGTTTTGTCGGCAGAAAATACCTCTTGGCTGTTGAATTTAAGGGATAAGAAAAAAAGTGAATATCCTGTGGTTTATAAGCGTTTGATTATTAAAAAAGAGGGGGATTTTGAAGTGCTTACATCCCTAAATGGATTGAAAAATTTATCCGTTGGGGTTGATTTTAATAAAGCTTCTTATAATTTGATTCAATCTTTGAAACAGGCGGGGGCAAAAATTATCAACACACCAGAAATGATTGATGATTTGAAAGCACAAAAAAATGGTGTTGAAATTCAAAATATTAAACAAGCTTGTTTGTTTGAAAGTCAAGTGATATGTAAATTTTTAGCGTATGTTGAAAAAAATAAAAATCACATAACGGAAATGGATTGTGATAAAAAGCTTCAATCATTACGCAAAAAATCGCCTCTTTATTTTTGTGATAGTTTTCAAACCATTGCAGCAAGTGGTGTGCATGCTGCGTTGGCACATTATATGGCGACAGATAAAACAAATATAAAGGTGATTGAAAATCCTCTTTTGCTTGTTGACACGGGCGGGCATTATTTGAATGGCACAACA
>CALARE010000095.1 GCA_937888725.1 uncultured Alphaproteobacteria bacterium
TATATAAAAATATAAGAATAACCTTGTTGACTAAAACACTTTTAAATGGTATAATCATCCCTCTTTTTAAATCAAGGCATTCATTATGGTTGAAAAATGAAAAATAAAAAAATCATTTATGGCGATCGCTCGCAAACAGATATCCCCGTTCAAAATTATCTAACCTTTGATTTGCCCCCATGGGTAGGCGATCGTTATTATACCAATATTTTCACAAAACGCTTTCGCCCTTTTTTAAAATTTAAATTTTTAGGCGGAAAATTAAAGAGTTTACTCCACGATATCACTGTTATATATGCCTTTGCACGCACGCTTGACAATCTTGTCGATGAAACGGATTGCATCTTTATAAAATACAATGCCATTCATCAGGCTAAGAAGATTTTAAACTTTGTATATGATGAAAAAGGTGATATAAAACAATGTAAAATGGCATATGACTTAAAAAAAGTTGTTCAAAAATACAAAATTGAACAAAAAGATATGCTCAATTTAGTTACAGGAATTACACAAGATATCAATGGGTTTAAAACACCACCAACGTTTCGTGAACTCAACGCTTATATTGAAAAAGTTTCTATCACCCCTGCGATTATTTTAGATTCTCTTTTTCAAGGGAAAAAAAACCCTCAAGTGACAAATGCTTTAATTAAATTATATAAAAGTGCTCATTATTATAGCATTATCACCAATATTGAAGAAGATGCTAAACAAGGACGCATTTATATTCCAAAAGAGCTCCTAGAAATCAATGGGCTTAACAATATAACACCTCAAAATATCATGCAACACGATATTTCTCGAGCTCTTAAAACTTTTGTTTTTATTGCTGATAGGTACAATCAATCTTATATGAAAGAATTAAGAAGCCAAAAAAATTATCCCATGCAATTCACATATTGGTTCATCAGCCAATTAAATGATGAATACAAAAAGAAAATTATTCAAAACCAATATCATATTGTTGATGAGAAGAATTTATTATCCTTTAGACATCGAATACATCCCCTTATAAAAGCGGGGATACAATATGCCCATCATTTTATACGTTCCTTTTAAAAACGAATTTAAAAATCTACTTGACAGGCGTTATAAAAAACGCATAACATACCTAGCAGAGAAAGTGCTTTAGAGAATATATAAAAAGGGAGTTCTTCAAAGTTACTTAACAGTTTAAAGATATCAATCCCGACGCTTATTGAGCGATTACGGGACGTGTTTTGTTTTTTTAGGAGATAAAAATGATTAAAAATACACCATTAACACAAGAAGAATATTTTTTACAAGCTGCAAATCGGGGCGATTTTGTAACCGTTGAAGCCATGGTTCGCCAAAATGAAGTAGATATTAATTGTACAGATGAAATTGGCACAACGGCCCTTATTCGAGCAGCTGAACGAGGTGATATCCGCATGACGGCTTATCTCATTGAAATGGGTGCTGATGTCAACAAAAAAGCACATACAACAGGAGAAACAGCCTTATTAAATGCGACTGAAAATAACCAGATAGACGTTATCGACTTATTACTTGAAAAAGGAGCCAACATCAATGAAGCTGACAATCACGGCAAAACACCTCTTTTAACCGCTATATCAGAACGAAATACGCCTTTAGCCCTCGCTTATATCGGAAAAGGGGCTGACGTAAATGCTCAAAATATCTTTGGACAAAATGCTTTGCACCTATCGGTGAAAAACAGCGATGAAATATTAACCGCATTTTTATTAAACGAAGGGGCAAATGTAAATATCGCTGATGAAAAAGGGCAAACACCCATTCATTATGCCGCACATTCAAAAAATATTAAAATCACCAGCCTATTATTAAATTTTGGGGCTAATATTAATGCCACCACACAAGAAGGGCAAAAACCTATTGACATTACCATTCAAAATCAAGATGCAAAAATGTTTGAATTTTTAACCATGCAAGGGGCTGAAACAAAAACAGCAACATCAGTTATAAAAAAGGAATTAAATAGAACACCCCTTTATCAAATGCTAACTATTTTAAATAATACGGGCAGACAAAATTATTAATTTCTTTAACCTTATGACAGGAGGGATGAATAAAAAATCCCTCCTTTTTTTATAACAAAAAAAAGCAAGAGCCAAATTAGCGGATTGCTTTTTAACCATTATTTTTTAACATAAACAATAACACATTGTTTTATATTACATTTTCTTAAAAAAAACGCACAAAAAACAGTGGGAAAATTAAACGGTCGTTTATTTTTCCCACTTTTGTTTTTGATTTTTAAAGGAGATTTATTTTGCCTAATTCTATAAATTTAAATGTTTTTTTTATTTCTCACTTGCTATAAGATGATATGTATGATATAGGGAATAAAAAACGACCGTTTTTTTTACACAATACGTTTTTACATTTTAAAAGGGTTAAAAAATAATATGTTTCTAACTTTACGACAAATTGCAAAAATATTATTAATAGTGATATGTTGTTGTTTGACATTACCATTTACTGTTAACAAAAAGCCCTATTTTTCAATTATTGTCTGCTCTTATAACTATGGGCATTTTTTGGAACAAACAGTTGAGTCCGTTTTAAATTCCACTTTTAAAAATTATGAATTGATTATCGTCAATGATGGTTCAACAGATAACACCTCTGAGATTTTGAAAAAATATCAAAATCATC
>CALARE010000096.1 GCA_937888725.1 uncultured Alphaproteobacteria bacterium
TAAGTGCTGGGGAACAACGCCAAATTATCGCTCAAAAAGTTGGCGTTAGCGTCCGCACGTTGTTTAATTTTACCCGTAAAATGAAAATTGAAGAAAAGGATAATTCGCATGCCTAGAGTATCGGTATTAATGCCAGTTTATAAGACGGATGAGGGGTATTTAAGAGAGGCGATAGAATCAATATTAAATCAGACATACACAGATTTTGAACTTTTGATTTTAGATGATTGCCCAGAAGATACAAGAGAAGATATTGTTACCTCATATAATGACAGTCGTATCAAATATTTTAAAAACGAGAAAAACCTTGGGATTACGCCATCTCGTAATAAATTGATAGATCTTGCCAAAGGTGAGTATTTGGCAGTATTTGATCATGATGATGTTGCTTTTTTAACACGTTTTGAAGAACAAGTGCGTGTGTTAGATGCGAATCAAGAAATTGGTATTGTTGGTTGTTACACAGAAATATTGCCGAATAAAAAGGTTGTTCGCTTCCCAGAACACAATGAACAAATTGAACAATATTTGATGCAAGGATGTGCTGTTCCTCATACTGGAGCTATGATACGAGCAAGTATTTTGCCGAATGATCCGTATGAGGCTGAATTTTCACCATCCGAAGATTATGCCTTATGGTGTCGATTAATTGGTAAAACAAAGTTTTATAACATTCCTCATATCTTAATGAAATATCGTATTCACGATAATAATACAACGAAAACGCAAAGTGATAAAATGTCAGCAGCTACACGTGCTATTCGCGAATTTGTGCATCGTGCACAACCAACTGTATGGAAAAATGTTTGTGATTATGCACCCCATATTATTCGTTTAAAACTGTTTGGAATAATTCCTTTAGGACGTTTTAAACAAAAGGGAAATATCCGCAAAGGAATTTTAAAATACTTGCCATTTATCACATTAAAAGCAAAGCAGGAGGTTAAATGAAAGGAATTATTTTAGCTGGGGGTAGTGGTACGAGGCTCTATCCTTTGACCAAAACAACATCTAAACAGCTTTTACCAGTTTACGATAAGCCTATGATTTATTATCCATTATCAACATTAATGTTGTTTGGGATTAAAGATATTTTGATTATATCCACGCCACAAGATACGCCAAATATCGAAAAATTATTTGGTAATGGTAAAAAACTAGGCTTAACCATTCAGTATGCTATTCAAAATGAGCCAAAAGGGATTGCTCAAGCTTTTACAATTGGTGCTGATTTTATTGGGAATGAAGATGTGTGCTTGATTTTGGGTGATAATATTTTTTATATGGGAGACCAATTTCACACATTTAGAGATGCGGTTAAAAATAATGAAGGTAAATGTGCCACGATATTTGCATACCATGTTTCAGATCCAGAGCGTTTTGGTGTGGTGGAATTTGACAAAGATTTTAATGCTATCTCTATTGAGGAAAAACCAAAAATACCAAAATCTAATTATGCTTCGGTCGGTTTGTATTTTTATCCCGCTGATGTGGTTGAAAAAGCTCGTGGTCTTAAGCCTTCAGCGCGTGGTGAGTTAGAAATTACAGATTTGAACAATCTATATTTAAAAGAAAAAAGAATGTCGGTCGTTCCAATGCGTAGGGGGAATGCTTGGCTCGATGCGGGAACGCCAGAGAGTTTAATGGAATCGGGTGCTTTTGTGCATATTATCGAAAAAAGACAAGGATTAAAAATTGCGTGTATTGAAGAAATCGCTTATCGTCGAGGCTTTATTAATGATGAGCAAATGATGCTTTTAATCAATGAACTTAAGGATGGAAATTATAAAACATATTTGAAAAAAGTATATGAGGAATATCATGAACTTTATTAAGACAGAAATTGAGGGTGTATATATTATTGAACCCGTAATATTTGAAGATAGTCGAGGATATTTTTTTGAAAGTTATAATGAGGCCGAATTTATAAAAAATGGAATTTTAAATCGATTTGTACAAGACAATCAATCAAAGTCCTCGTACGGTGTAATTAGAGGTTTGCACTGTCAATTAGGTGAGCATTCTCAAGCAAAATTAGTCCGCGTGTTAAAGGGCAAGGTGTTGGATGTCGCTGTTGACATTCGCAAAGATTCTCCAACTTTTGGAAAGCATGTTGCGGTTGAATTATCAGCTGAAAATCAACGTCAATTATTTATTCCTCGTGGTTTTTTGCATGGTTTTTCGGTTTTGAGTGAGGAGGCTGTTTTTGCCTATAAATGTGACAATTTATATTGTAAACAAGCAGAATTTGGTATCCGCTATGACGATCCTGAAATAGGGATTGATTGGAAAATCCCTTTAGATAAAGTTGTTACATCTGAAAAAGATCGCTTAGCCAATCGGTTGGAGGATATTCCAAATGAGCGATAAAATACTGGTAACGGGAGCTAATGGTCAGCTTGGCACAGAGTTACAAAAACTTATTCCAGATGCGATGTTTACAGATGTGAATACACTTGATATCACTGATTTTGTAGCTGTTCAAAATTTTGTGCAAAAGCATCATATTGATACGATTATTAATTGTGCGGCCTATACCGCGGTTGATAAAGCCGAAGATGATATTGCTCTTGCGCAAAAAATCAATGCAATTGGTCCTGAAAATTTAGCCAAATCTGGTTGTAAAATTATTCATATTTCAACTGATTATGTCTTTGATGGCATTAATCATAAGCCTTATTTACCAGAAGATGAAACAAAACCGATTTCAATTTATGGTAAGACAAAACAAGCTGGAGAGGAGGCGGTTTTGAATAATGCTCATATCGCTGTTATTATTCGCACTGCTTGGTTATATTCATCTCACGGTAACAATTTTGTAAAAACAATGCGTCGGTTAGGGGCGGAAAAAGAAAGTTTGAATGTTGTGGCTGATCAAGTTGGTAGTCCGACTTATGCGGGTGATTTGGCAAAGGCCATTGTAGATATTTTGCCACAGGTAAGTGCAAACAACAAAGGAATTTATCACTATACAAATGAAGGGGTCTGTTCTTGGTATGATTTTGCAACAGAGATTATGGATTTATCAAAGCTTGCATGTAAGGTGAATCCCATCCCGTCATCTGCTTATCCGACAAAGGCGACTCGGCCATTTTATAGTGTATTAAGTAAAGAAAAAATTAAAAACGTGTTTAATATTGAAATTCCTCATTGGAAGGAGAGTTTAATAAAATGTCTAAAACAATTTTAGTGACTGGCGGAGCTGGTTTTATTGGGTCAAACTTTGTGCCATATTTTGCAAAAAAATATCCAGAATATAAAATCATTAATTTGGATAAATTAACGTATGCAGGTAATCTTGATAATGTTAAAGAATGTGAAAATATGGCGAATTATACCTTTATTCAAGGGGATATTTGTGATATCGCATTTATAGAAAATTTATTTTTAAAATATGATATAAGAGGCGTTATACACTTCGCTGCAGAAAGCCACGTTGACAATTCGATTTCGGGTCCTAAAGCGTTTATTGAAACGAACATATTAGGGACATTTAACCTTTTGGAAGTCGCGCGTAAACATTGGTTTGATGCACCATCAAAACCCAAAGCGGATTATAAGGATTGTCGCTTTCATCATATCTCAACGGATGAAGTTTATGGCACGTTGGGTGATGATGGTATGTTTGAAGAAACAACCCCCTATGCGCCAAACTCGCCGTATTCTGCGAGTAAGGCGAGTTCCGACTTTTTGGTAAGAGCGTATCACCATACATATGGAATGAACGTGACCACATCAAATTGTTCCAATAATTATGGCCCCAAACAGCATAATGAAAAACTAATACCAAAAATCATCAGCAACTGTTTGGCTGAAAAGCCTTTACCAATTTATGGGAAGGGTGAAAACATCCGCGATTGGCTTTATGTGTTAGATCATTGCAAAGCGATTGATTTGATTTATCACACAGGAAAAGCTGGTGAAACCTATAATGTCGGTGGACGTAACGAGCGCAATAATATCACGATTGTAAGGAAGATTTGTGCAATTTTGGATGAAAAACATCCCCGTGCTAACGGTAAAAAATATGAAGAATTAATCACTTTTGTTCAAGATCGCGCTGGCCACGATTTTCGCTATGCCATTGATGCGACAAAATTAGAAACAGAACTTGGCTGGAAAGCTGATGAAAACTTTGACACAGGCATCGTCAAAACAGTGGAGTGGTATTTGAGATGAAACCAATTTTAGTCCATTGCCATATCTATTACCCAGAAATGTGGGCAGAACTGAGAGAATGCATTCACAATATTGAACCGCACCCATTCGAATTATTCGCTACAATGGTAGAAGAACATTCCAGCATTCAGCAGGATATTTTGACCCATTTTCCAAATGCACATATCGAAATTGTTGAAAATCGAGGATATGATGTTGGACCATTTGTGCATATCATCAATCAAGTGAATTTAGATGATTATTCTTATGTTGTCAAATTGCATACCAAAAGGGATATGAAAAATGGTTCTTTATTAAATGATTTTGATGTATCAGGTTCTAAATGGCGTAATTATGCATTAGATTTTATATCTACTACCGACAAATTCAAATATTGCATTCAAAAATTTAATAAAGATAATAATTTAGGAATGATTTCTAATTATCATTTGATTTGCAAAAAGGAACTGGAAGATAAAAAAGCAAAAAAAGAAGTAACCCAATTATTGAATAAACTCGGTTATCAAAATACTCATTATGGTTTTGTTGCAGGTACGATGTTTATAATAAGAGCTAAATTACTTGCACCTCTTCTACGGTTGCAATTAAATATAAAAGATTTTGATATTCCTGATAAAAAACATTCATCCACTCTTGCTCATACGATAGAGCGTTTATTAGGTTGTTTAGTTTTAATTGAAAAACAAAAGATATTAGATGTTTTAACACCCAAACAATATCTTATTCCAATTCAAAAATTATTACTGCACTTAAAATTTTTTGCTTTTCGAAAAAAAATAAACAGTCGAGGAATGCTAACAATAAAAATCTGCAAAATTCCAGTTTATCGAAGGAAAATACAATGCAAATAGTTTCAGTTGTTCGTGATTTTGAGATATATAACAAGTTGATTAAAAACAATAAATTTTATTCAACAAATACTAATTTTATTATTTTTGACAATTCTAAAGAAAATATAACCATACCTAAAAGATATAATTCTTTTTTAGAATCATATGATTATTCAAAAGAAGATTGGTTTGTTTTTTGTCATGAAGACTGGGAAGCCAAAGAAGATTTAGAACAAAAATTATTAAATTTAAACAAAGATTGCTTGTATGGTCCTATCGGTATGTCCTTTGGTAAATTCTACAAAAAATCTGTTGCATACGGCATCATTATTCAATCAGATAAAAATGGGGATTCCCCTGTCAAATATGGTAGAAATATTGATGATAAAAATAACCTTGTTGGAACATTTGATTGCCAATGCTTGATTGTCCATTCTTCTTTGATAAAAAAATATCATTTAAGATTTGACGAAAATTTATCTTGGGATTTATATGTTGAAGATTTTTGCATTGCAGCAAATGAAAAACACAACATCTGTTCAAAAATACTTTTACTTAAATGTCAACATTATTCTCATGGGGCAATTACAAAAAGATTTTATGATCAATTAACCTATTTGAGAAAAAAATATAGACACTCTTTCAAAATATATTGCACAACAGTAAAAGGACACGCAATTTGTAATCCATTATTACTTTCCCTTTATAATATCCCTTCTTTCAAACGCTTTTTTTACCAAAAGAAAACAACAAAATCTGGAAAATTGCTGATAAAAATTTTTAAAATTCCAGTTTATAGGAGGAAACATGTATCAACTGATTAACTTTACGGTTCGTGGGGATTATCAAGGGAATTTAGTGCCGATTGAGGCGGAAAAAGATATTCCTTTTAAAATTAAACGTGTTTATTACATTTGGGGCACGGATTATGATGCCATTCGTGGACATCATGCTCATCGTAAATTAG
>CALARE010000097.1 GCA_937888725.1 uncultured Alphaproteobacteria bacterium
TATTTTAATAAAAAAGAAAAAAAATTATAATTTATTGATTATTTTAATGTTTTCAATTAGTTTCATATCTATTTTAACGTATAAATAATAAATTCAACTCATTTTTCCATAAAAAACAAAATCAATATCATAAAATTCACATTATTTTTCTTAGAAATAAAAAATTAATGATACATTTTGCTAAATTTATGAATAAGTTATAAAAAAAATTAAAAGAATGATAAAAAATATTGTTTTTTTCTTTAAAATTGGATACAATGCATTAGAACAAGAACAGAACATAAGGAGAATCGCAATGGAAAAAGATAAAGCATTAGAAGCTGCCCTCAGCCAAATCGAACGGGCTTTTGGTAAAGGCTCAATTATGCGTTTAGGTCAGAAAGACAACGCTGTTGAAATCCCCGCAATTTCAACAGGATCACTTGGATTGGATTTGGCACTTGGGATTGGTGGGTTACCACGCGGTCGTATTATTGAAGTTTATGGGCCAGAAAGCTCGGGTAAAACAACCTTAGCACTCCATGTTGTCGCTGAAGCACAAAAAAATGGTGGTACATGTGCCTATATTGATGCTGAACACGCAATGGATCCTATTTATGCTGGTAAATTAGGCGTTAATATTAATGAACTTTTAATTTCCCAACCTGATACTGGTGAACAAGCATTAGAAATTGCTGATACACTTGTTCGTTCAGGAACAATTGATGTATTAGTTGTTGACTCTGTTGCCGCACTTGTTCCAAAAGCTGAACTTGAAGGAGAAATGGGCGATTCGCATATGGGTTTACAAGCACGCTTAATGAGTCAAGCTCTCAGAAAAATTACAGCATCTGTTTCTAGAGCGAACACATTGGTTATTTTTATTAACCAGATTCGTATGAAAATCGGTGTTATGTTTGGTAATCCCGAAACAACAACAGGTGGTAATGCATTAAAATTCTATGCGTCTGTTCGTTTGGACATTCGTAGAATTGGTGCCGTCAAAGATAAAGAGAACACTGTTGGCAATCAAACGCGTGTTAAAATTGTTAAAAATAAAGTTGCTCCACCATTTAAAACAGTTGATTTTGACATTCTTTATGGTGAAGGTATTTCAAAAACAGGGGAACTTTTAGATTTAGGCGTTAAATCTGGGATTATTGAAAAGGCAGGTTCTTGGTTCTCATGCAAAGGTGAACGAATCGGACAAGGACGTGAATCCGCAAGAACTTATTTGAAATCTCACCCAGAAATTGCTGAAGAAATTGAAAAAACAATTCGCTCAAATGCAACAGATCTTTCTCGTCAAATGATGATGGCAGATGGTGAAGAATCAGCCTCAGAATAATTCTTAAACAATGTGAAACAAAAAAACATCGAGATATCATTCATTGATTCTCGATGTTTTTTTATTTAAGTTTAAATAACAAGCCTCCTGTCAACGGAGAAACCTCTTTTAATACAGCCGAAACGACATCTCCTATTTGAAATTTTTTTCCTGTTGAACGGCCAACCAGCATTTGACTATCCTCATTATAATCGTAATAATCCCCGCCCAAATAACGCATTGGAACAAAACCATCAGCACTAAAACTTTCCAAACGCACAAACAATCCAAAATTTGTAATAGAAGATATACGCACCTTAAAAGTTTTATTTTCCTTATTTTTTAAATATCCTGCGATATATCTATCAACCGCATCTTGTTCAGCACTAGCGGATCTTCTTTCCGTTTGAGAAATATGTTTTGCAATATAATCAAAATTATTTATACTTTCCTTACTTAAACCACCCTCCCCTAATTTAAGGGCATCAACGAGTGCTCTATGCACCATCAAATCTGCATATCTGCGAATCGGTGAAGTAAAATGTGCATACTTTAACAATGCTAATCCAAAGTGCCCTATATTTTCAGAACTGTAACATGCTTGTGACTGACTTCTTAAAACAAATTCGTTAATAGCAAAATTTTTATCACTTGTTTTTGCTTTTTGCAAAATTGAATTAAAATCTTTAGGGTCAGATGTTTCATTCAACGGTTTTTTAATCATTTTAACAGATTTTAAAAAATTATTTAATGTTGCTAATTTTTCTTCAGATGGACGATCGTGAATGCGATACATGGTTGGCATGTGCTTTTCTTCTAATGTTTCTGCCGCAGATACATTAGCTAAAATCATCAATTCTTCAATTAAATGCATACTTGAAAGCATTTCTCGTGGATGAATTGAAGTAATTTTACCCTCTTTACTTAATTCAACTTGTTGCTCTGGAACATCAATTTCAATAACCCCCCTTCTCTGTCGCTGTTTTTTAAGAAGAATATAAACCTCTTTTAAGGAATTAATTTCTGTTTCCAAACCCACAATAGGAACTCGTCCTTGGATGGCATCTTCAACCTCAGGATATGTCAACCTACGTTGTGAACAAATAAGAGCACGCACAAAACGATGTTTTTTCTTTTTCCCATACTTATCAATCCATATTTCACAAATAAGTGCAGCCCTATCCTCATTTGGTTTTAATGAACATACACCATTGGATAATTCAAAGGGCAACATCGGCAATACACGGTCAGGAAAATACGTTGAGTTCCCTCTTAATTGAGCATCTTTATCAAGTGCTGTTTCGCACCGAACATACCAACTGACATCAGCAATTCCAACCATGATGTGATAACCACCAACATTATCAGCACTGATATCTTTTTCTGCCCATACCGCATCATCAAAATCCTTTGCATCAGCTCCATCGATTGTAACAAATGGAATGTGACGCAAGTCAATTCGATTTTTATCTAATGATGGAACACTTAAATTTTGAACCTCTTTTTCTGTTTGTTTAAAAAACATAATCGGTAAATGATGCATATAAATCGCAATCAAAGTAGCGGCAAATGGATCTATACTGGAACCAATTTTTTGAACAAATTTTGCAACAGGTTCCCTTGAGCGAATCATGGGAATCTCAACTAAAACAATATCTTTATTTTTCACTTCTCGTGGTACATCAACCAAAACAAAGGATTGTTTCAATCGTCTATCAACTGAGTACACTTTATTGTTTTCATAAACACCAACCATACAATTTCCTAAAGCCGTAATCCGACGGATAACTTCACCCTCATACATGGATTTTTTTAAATACTTTAAACGTGCTTGAACGATATCTCCAACCCCTGCTGATGGATTAATCTTATTTTTTGTAATAATAATTTGTGGAATTTGTTGTCTTGATTTCCAATCTAAGGGACGTGCTATTAAATCTCCCATAGAATCAATCCCTGTTATTTCAATTTGCTCATATTCGTTTAATTTTCCAGCTAGGTGCAATCTCTTTTTTCTACCATCTTCTTTTTGTTCTAAAAGGCCTGCTTGTTTTAACTCTTTAATCATATGCCGTAACAAACGTCTATCATCACCTTTTATTTTAAATTTTTTTGCAATAGACCTTTTATCAACCGAGCCACTTTGTTGATTTAAAAAATCAGTCAATTCTTTCATTGATGGCATTTTATGCGATTCTGGATTTTTCATGTGGTCCCTCCTATACTTTAAGGGTACCACAATTTAGCCATTTAGGCAAGAAAGCAATACATCTAGATACAAAAAAACCTCCCGAAGGAGGTTTTCATTTTTAACCTAAAACAAGATTGGTTGCACAAATTTTTCCATTTTCTTCTTTTAAGTCATAAGAGATTGGTTGATTATCTTCCAAAACACGCAATTTTGAAGCGTGTAAAGCAGTAATATGAACAAAAACGTCTTTGTCCCCCTCATCAGGTGTAATGAAACCATAACCTTTTTTATAATTAAACCATTTTACTTTACCTGTTTGCATTTTTTACTCCATATTTTTAATAAATTATATCATCTTTTATATATAAACTATCTTGGGAGAAGAATATTTTTGTTCACTCCTTTGACGGATACTTTTGATGACCTAATGAGTATAGGAAGATTAAAATACTTTTTCAAGATAGAAAAAAAATATTTTTAATGAACACTCAAACCAATAAATTGATTTTGACTAACAATTGCAAACGCAACTTCACGCGAAGCTGCATAGCCCAATTTCTCACCCTGTTCATTATAAATGGACCAAACCATATCATTATTCAAAGGCTCTTGTTTAATATATGCCTTTTCAGAAGCAATGGTAAAAACATCTAATAAAGATTTTTCTTCATCATTAATTCTTATATTAATTTCTTTACTCATCGGCTTCTCCTTTTGTTTGTAAAACCAGTTGACCTGTTTTCTGAGTATTAATTGCTATTTTCTGAATCTTTTTTTGCTTAATCCGACGTTTAAAATCAATTTTCAACAATCCATCTTCTAAAATAGCACCATTGATTTCCAACCCATCAGCAAGGACAAACGATTTTATAAATGATCTTGATGAAATCCCTTTATGTAAAAAATGACGATTCGGATCACTTTGTTGTTTCCCACGGATAGTCAATTGATTTTCCTCCATCGAAACATCTAAATCCTGTTCCTTATATCCTGCTACAGCGAGTGTTAATCTTAAATATTCTTCATCAAGTTGTTCAATATTGTAAGGAGGAAAATTCTCTGACCCTTTTGAAATTTGAAGAAGCATATTTTCAAACTCTTCAAATCCCAACATGAATGGGTTATTGAAAGAGTTTATATTAGACATAAGCACCTTCTTTCAAATTTATGGTAATTTTTTGCATATCTTTTTGCAACTGCGAATCACGTTGGAGAAGACCTTCAATCGTTTTAATTGCATGCAAAATTGTTGTATGATCTCGCTCAAAATGCGTACCAATATCTGGTAACGATAATGGCGTTAACATTTTAGACAGATACATTGCTAATTGTCTTGGCCGTGCAATACGTCTATCTCGTCTTGTTGATTTTAAATCCGCTAATTTAAGTGCATAATAATTTGCCGTATTTTGCATAATATCAATAACTGAAATCTGCTTTTCATAAATTTGCAAAATATCTCTTAAAATTTCATGTGTCGTTTCAACATTAATAGGCGTTCCAATCAATTCAGCCTTGGCAACAACACGCTTTAATGCACCCTCGAGTTCACGAACACTTGCTGTAATATTTTTAGCTAAAAATTCCAAAACATCAAGAGGGACAGCTGTTCTAAGATTTTTTGTTTTTTGTTGCAAAATACCCAAACGTAATTCAAATGATGTTGGTTGAATATTCACCACAAGTCCTTGTGCGATTCTTGTTTTCAAGCGATCTTCAATTCCTTGCAAATCAAGTGGATTCGAATCAGCGGATAAAATCACCTTTTTTCCACGAGCAATTAATGTATTAAATGTGTGGAAAAATTCTTCTTGTGTTGCCTTTTTCCCAAAAATAAATTGAATATCATCAATCATCAAAACATCAACGTTTCGAAACAAATTGTGAAACGACTCGGTGCTATTATAACGCAGTGCTTTCACAAACTGTTGAAAAAACTGCTCTGAAGATAAATACAAAACCGTTTTATCAGGATATAACTCTTTAATCCGCCATGCTGTTGCATGCATTAAATGTGTTTTACCCAGCCCTGCTGGAGCGTGAATATAAAGTGGATTAAATGAAATCGATTCATCTTCTGCGACTCGTCTTGCTGCTGCATAAGCAAACTCATTTGACTTTCCCACAACAAACGAATCAAACGTATGAGATGCATCCAAATAACATGGTATTTCAAGCTCCTCAGATGTTTCTGCCGTATGCGTTTGTAAACTTTTTGGTTCATTTTGCTCAAAAATAATTTGCTTATTTTTAACTTGCTCATCAGCAAAAAAAGATGGTTGAACAGTTAAATTAGATATTTCAACTGTTGATAATGGCTGAAATGTTTTTGAAGTAGGTGTAACTTTTGGTGCCACAAAAGCAGAGGGTTGTGCCTCAAGTTTAAATTTTAAACCATTGACAAGTGGGTTTTCTTGTTTCCACAAAGATAAAAGCTGCTCAGCATAATTTTGTTTAATAAAATCATGAATACAAGTCGTAGGAACACTTAAATAAACTTCATTTTCAACCATACCATTTGGCACAACCCGTTTTAACAAACGTGTTGCAAGTTTATTACCTTGTTCCTTTTCTATGCTAGCACAAATTTTTTGCCATTCATAGTTTAGTGTACTTGAAAGTTGCTCAACCATCTTTTTGCTGTCCTCAATCCTTATGTGTTATCTATCTCATATCTTAAAAAAATATTTTCAAATAGCAATTAACTTTTTGTTAATTTTTGCAAATAAATTTCTTGACGCAATATATTGATTCAAACTTTCAACATATTGTGTTTTAATTTACTATTTTGTATACTTTTTAGATATCAAATATATGTTTGTACAAAAAAGAAAAATAGAATCGGTGACTCTGTATACAATTTTATGCGACTCGAGTCAAGAGTGATTCGAAAAAACTAATCAAGTTCCTTGATTCTGTCTGTAAATTCTTTATCAAATGCAGATTGATCTAAAAAGAATGCTGCTTCATCATCTAACAACAAACAAGCATCTTTTAAATTTAATTTATCTTCCATATCATGGGTCCATTTAATTTTATCGACTGAAACATTATTCTGATGTGCTAAAATATATTTTGCAGTAAGACGTTCTATGTCTATTAATTCATTTTTAATGTCCTGAGAAATCGTCGGAAAAATTTTTTTGTCAAAATGAATTAAAATATCCTCAAGTGTTGTCCCCTTATCTTCCCATGCGTCATTTACTTTTTGAATAGAATTTTTATACTTTTGCGAAAAATACTCTGGATATTTTTGAAGGGCATATCCCGCCTCTTTACAGACCAAATCATATCCCACCAAATGCCTATAAATCATCCCTGAAAGAATCCTTAATTGTAAATCTTTACTTTTTTGGGCAGACACCTCTTTTGATTTTTGTATCCCATTGTTTTTTTGATCAGAATCTAAACAAAACGCAACGATACCAACAACAGATAACAATACAATAACAAAAATTATCAATTTAATTTTTTTATTCATTTTAATTCACTATTTATCCTAATTATTTTAACAACAGAAACAGTAGCATAACTTATTATTTAAAAGCAAGATAAATCCATTAAAAAATCTATTTAAGGATATTTATTGACAATTTTAATTCCCACTCTATACTAAAAGAAAAATTAAAGAGGTTCTTTATGGTAAAAAAAATAATTATTTTTTTCATATTCGTCATTTTTTGTTGTACCTTAGGTATCCACATTTTTGTAAAAAAAGAGGACATCCAACGCACCTATTTTTCCAATGGAAAAGTACAATCTGAAATCATATATAAAAATAAAAAACGCAACGGTCTTGCAAAATATTATTATGATAATGGACGAATAAGATTAGAAATACCTTATTTAAACAATCAAATTCATGGTGTTTTTAAGCAATACTATCCAAATGGCAA
>CALARE010000098.1 GCA_937888725.1 uncultured Alphaproteobacteria bacterium
AAAACAAACGACCCTTTTTTTTACACACTTAAAATTTAGCCACAGCCCAGCAAATCTAAGCCTTTTAGCCGATTCGCGAATCGGTGATATTGGGACACCACTGACAGTGAGTTAAAATGAGCTGAAAAGGAACATTCTAGCTCCCTATCGCAAGATTTATGTACCTTGGGCTAACGCCCTTTTTATCCGTACACTGCACCTTGCGATGAGGGGGCTAGTCTTTCCCTTTTGAGCGCATTTTAACGCATCCAACAGGCAAGAGGTTAAAGTAGTGCTGACGCACTTGGGGGCATCGAGGTTACCGTAGCCCTTCGGGCCTGAGGGACATTGGAAAATTCTGAGGCGATAGCCCGCAATATAATGGAGTTTTTGTCGTGCTACTTCATTTTCAACACATTTATTTTTCCCATTTTTTTTAAAGGAAAACCTAATTTTAATATATTTATACAGCTGTATAGTTTTTGCTTGACACCGATGTTTAATTAGATTAACTTATATTTGTATTAAATGAAAGGGGATTTAAATGACAACAAAAGTTACAGACCAAATGTTGCGAGAAACTGCTTATTATTTATGGGAACAGGCTGGCCGTCCAGAAGGTAGTGGTGAAGAATTTTGGCTTCAAGCTTGTGAGCAACTTTTAGGCACAAAAAAAGAGGATAAAAAGGTAAAACCTCAAAAGAAAAAATCTGTAAAGAAATAATTTAATATCGGGTATTGTATAGATTTTAATATGCTATGCTGCTCTTGCCGAATGAATAATGAGGTGTAAAATGGCAAGGCCAAGTTCAAATATAGATCAAAAATTAATTAAAACAGGTCTGAAATTACTTTCGCAAAAGGGTGTAAGAGGTGTTTGTGTTCGGGCTGTTTGTGAACGAGCCAATGTTAATTTGGGGATGTTTTCGTATCTGTTTAAAAATAAAGATAATTTTTTGAAAATATTATTTGAAACAGTGCAACAGAATCTATTGGATTTTTTATCGTTAGATAGTGTATCCCATCTTAATGCGTTTGATAAAATGCGTTATGGGTATCAAAAAATGGTTGATTTTGCATTTGAAAATACGCCTTTGATGCGAGCGATTATTGTTGAAGCGGCAATGGATAAAGAACTTTATGATTCGTATTTGAAAAAAGGTGTTATAAAACCTTTAGAATTGCCTTTTGACTTAATTGAGGAGGCTCAAAGGGCGGGTTTTGTAAAATCCGATATTTCGAAATATAAAATTCATCATGGGATTGTTTTTACCGTGATTGTGCCGATATTATTATCTGATTGCCAAATTTTTATGAAAAATATGACGGGAATGGATGTTTTAATCAATAAAGAAGAATATTTGATTTGGCTAGATAAAATTTTAAATGATATTAGGGTTAGTTAAGGAATTTTGACCTTGTTTTCTAATAAATTTTTTAAAAAAAGTCGAGTCGATTTCATGGCAAATGACTCTGGTGTAATCTTATCTAATGAAATGAACCTTAAATGGCTTGTTTCCCCTTCTTGTGGTTTTAAGGTTTGCGACTCCTTAATTTTTGCGGTAAAATAAAAATCAAGTGGGTGCTGATCCATACCGCTATATATATAGGAATTAGGAATATTGCAAATGAGCTCTAGATTCGTGATTTCGACTCCTGTTTCTTCCTTAACCTCTCGTATGGCTGCATCTTCTATCGATTCGTTAAGGTCAACGAATCCACCAGGCAACCCGAGAAGGCCTTTTCCTGGCTCTTTTTCTCGTTGCAAGCATAGCAATTCATTGGATTCGTTAAAAATAGCAACAGCGACTCCTATAATTGGGTTCTTATAATAAACGAATCCGCATAAATCACATTTTTTTGAATAAGAATCGTAAATTTTAAAGTTTTTTGAGCCACATTTGGGGCAGAATCTGAAAATTTCAAGTGGATGTGTCATAAAAATAGCCTCTTTTTTGTTTAATATATTAGTATATGTATAATGATTCTAAAAAAGATTGCAATTTATTTTTGTTTATGATAGGATTTCTTTTGTTTGGTTGACACCTTGGAAATGGTTTAAAAAAGTGAAAAACGCTTTAAAATCAATGTTATTTAAAAAAGATGAAAAAAAATTAAAAAAGGTGTTGACAAGTTAGTTGGATTTTGATATATTCACAACTACCGCGACGGAAACAGTTAACAAAAAGTTAACAATTAACCGAGAGCGGAAATGATGTTGAACAAGTTAGGAATAGGAAAGAACAGATGCACGGACGGTTGTTCTGGT